>WFQV01000001.1 GCA_015486905.1 Melioribacteraceae bacterium
CCAGTAAAATGCGAGGAAAGGCGAACTATCCAACCATCCATTTATCCAACAATGCAAGAACAAGAGTAAAGAAAAAAAATCCTACGATGCCGAAGGTTTCGAAGTAAAGCTATCTATCGAAATGTTTGGCGAAGTTAAAAGTTCAAATTTTTCAACACCCCGTCTCCCTACGGCATTTTGGATGAGTGGACAAATGGATAAATGGATGTTCATTGATGAAGAAGGTTGAAGGTTGTGGAGTACGCTAAGGCAGAACTGACCACGCTTCGTTAAGTTAAAATGACAGTGATAAAATCCTCATTCCCTTGGGTTCTATCCGGCATTGCCGTCGGATTTATCCGACGGTTGAAAAAGACAAAAAGCTTCAAAGGGCTTTAGCTTCATTGTTCTAACACTGAATGGAAGAGAAATGTGGATAGACCCATTCATTCCTCTTTTCTATTCTCACCGTTTGCTGAAGCAAACGGCAATTTGACTGAATTCAACGTCAATGTTAATCAACCCAACATTCCCTTCACCATTTACAATTCACCATTCAACTTGTCGCTACGAACCCCGCAGAATGCGGGGAAAGGCGGATAATCCAATCATCCATGCATCCACTCATCCATTTATGCAAGGTTTTCTATTTTGCAAGAACCAACTTAACCTTCTTCAGTAAGCTTCTTTCCGTTTTCCACTTTAAACTAATAATGAGACTAACGTCTATCGTCTTACCTCTTGCTTGTCACGACGTAGTCAAGCGAAGCGCAGACGAAGGCGGGCGTCTCACGTTTAACTATTTCTTATTTCTAGTTTCTTCTTTCTTATTTCTTTTATTTTTTGCCACAGATTTTAAACCTGTACTAAAACTGGAATTTTGAAATTGACACTAATATTAATTTACAATAATTTGGTAACTTAAAATTTTGGAAAATATTGAGTCGATTATGAAATTTACTGTTGGCATTAGAAAAGAGACGAAAGATAATTTGGAACATAGAGCGCCTTTAGCTCCCCGTCACATAAAGGAAATAACAAAAAATTACGGATTGAAATTTATTGTTGAACCTGCAAAACAGAGAAAATATTCCAATGAAGAATACAAAGAAGCAGGCGCGGAAATTAGCAGCGATTTAGCCAGAGCTGATTTAATCCTCGGTGTAAAAGAAGTGCCAATTGCCGATTTAATCCCCGACAAGCCTTTTATTTTCTTTTCTCATACAATCAAAGGACAAAAATATAATATGCCGTTGTTGAAAGAAATATTAGAGCAAAAAATTACATTAATGGATTACGAATTGGTGAGGGACGTAAAGGGCAGGAGAACAATCTTTTTCGGACACTTTGCAGGCTATGCGGGAATGATTGACACGCTATGGCTCTTAGGGCAAAGACTTAAATACGAAGGTTACTCAACCCCTTTTGAAAGAATTAAACAAGCAATAGATTACAATTATCTAACAGACGCCGAAAAAGAAATTATAGAAGTCGGTGAGCTAATTAAAAAGGACGGACTACCGGAGGAGCTTTCTCCCTTAATTGTAGGATTTACAGGCAGAGGAAATGTTTCCAAAGGCGCGCAAAAAATATTTGATTTGCTTCCTGTTGAAAAGATTACACCCGAGGAAGTGCCGGCTGTTTTTGAAAACGGTTATTTAAGGAATAAAGTTTATTCGGTTGAATATTATTCACCCGACATTTACGAAAGGCTTGATGGTAAAGAATACGAAAGGGAACATTTTCACAAGAATCCACATTCTTACAAATCCAAGTTTGAGAAGAATTTGGAGTATTTAACCGCTTTGGTAAACGGCATTTACTGGGAACCCGATTACGACAGATTGGTAACTAAGAAATATTTCAAAGACAAATATTCCGAAGGGAAGAAACCGAGACTGCGCGTAATTGGTGACATTACGTGCGATATTGAAGGCTCGATTGAGCTGACGGTTAAAAATACACGATACGACAATCCCGCTTTCGTTTACGAACCCCTTACGGATAAAATCATTGACGGTTGGGAAGGCGAAGGCGTTGTAATACTTGCGGTTGACAAACTTCCTACCGAACTGGCTAAGGAAGCTACGGAATCTTTCGGAGACGAACTTGCGCCCCACATCCCTGCTTTGGCAAATATCAATTATTCTTTGCCGTTCGAAGAATTAAAAGCTCAACTCCCCCAAGAATTTCGAGGCGCCGTAATTGCTCACCAAGGAAAGCTAACTGAAGATTTTCAATATTTAAAAGAATTTCTTTGAAAACCTATTTGTTAAAGAGGATTTATTTCCAAAATTCGGGCAAACTTTCTAAAAGATTAAACTTTATTTGGAGAAAAGAAAAATGAAGCATATTCTCGTTTTAGGTGCGGGGAAAAGCTCCCCTTATTTAATAAAATATTTGCTTGAGCAGGCGGAAGTTCACGACTGGTTTGTTACTGTTTGCGATAGGGATTACGAGTTGGCAAATTTACGGATTAATGGTCACGAGCGCGGTCTTGCAGTTGAATTCGACGTTAACGACGAAACTATGCGCCATTCACAAATTGAAAAAGCGGATGTGGTAATTAATTTCTTAGCACCAAAGTTTCAATATTTAATTGCTTTGGATTCCCTTGCACACGGTAAGCATTGTATTTCAGCTTCGTACGAAGACATTAGAATCCAAGATCTTAATAAAGATGCAATTAAAAAGAACATCATTATTTTGAACGAAATGGGTCTTGACCCAGGCATCGACCACATGTCCGCAATGAAAGTAATTTACGATATTCGTAAAAGCGGCGGTAATATTAAAAGTTTTATTTCTTACGGGAGCGGACTGCCTGCACCGGAAGTAAATTCAAATCCGTTTCGTTATTGTATTACGTGGAACCCGAGGAATGTTGTAATGGCGGGTGAATCCGGAGCACAGTACATGGAAAACGGTAAGATTAAAATCCTCCCGCGTCACGATATTTTCAGAAGGACTTGGAAAGTAAAGGTAAACGGTTTCAATGAGGAGTTCGAAGCCTACCCGAACCGAGACTCACTGATTTACAAAAAGATATTCAAACTCGAAAAAGTAAAAACAATGATTCGCGGGACAATCCGATACCCTGGTTGGAGCGAAACGTGGGATCAATTAGTGAAATTAGGTATCCCGAACGAAGGCTTAATTGTTCCCGATTTGAAGAAAAAAACTTACGCCGAATTTACGGAAATGTTCCTGCCGATTAATATTTCAGGCTTGAAAATAGATCAACGCGTGGCAAACTTTTTGAACATTAATCCTACCGGCAAAATAATGGACAACCTCCGCTGGCTGGGATTATTTTCCGAGGAGAAAATCGGGGGCAACGTTAAAACCCCTGCCGATGTTTTGATTAAACTTGTGAAAGAAAAAATGCCTCTGCCTAAAGGCGCACGGGATATGGTAATATTGCAGCACGAAATCATCGGTTATTTCCCCAAAGAGAAAAAGGCTAAAAAGTTTACTTCAACTTTGGTTGAGTACGGAGAGCCCGGCGGATTAACCGCAATAAGTAAAACGGTTGGATTACCGGCCGGGATTGCG
Source organism: Melioribacteraceae bacterium (assembly GCA_015486905.1). Lineage (GTDB taxonomy): Bacteria > Bacteroidota > Ignavibacteria > Ignavibacteriales > Melioribacteraceae > WFQV01. Next base: position 3,535 of record WFQV01000001.1, read on the forward strand.
GCAAAGTTAATTTTAATTGACGACCTGCCCTTGACGGGCGTACAATTGCCGACACATCCGGTTATTTTTGCACGCGTTCTGAAAGAACTAAGGCTGTTAGGCGTGAAGTTTAAAGAAAAAATCGAAGAAGTTAAAAAATAGGGGCGAGTTACCGCCCCTTATTTTATTCGCTTTTGTAGATTACAATTGTTCCAGGATTTATTCCCGTTGCAAATCTACCTTTTTCTTTTCCGCTTAAATCGAAAAAGGCTACTTCACCGTTTTGTGTGTAGTCTTTCGGATTTCCCAAATAAAGCAAATTCGATTCACTATCGTAAGCAATCGAGTAAATACCGTAGCCCAGCGGGTTCACCGTTTGCGAAGAGATGAGCGAATCGTTTGTAACCGTAAAATTTGTTAAATCGATTGTAGCTATTCCGGCATTGTGAATAAGGAAAATTTCACCATCTCCGATTGTTGCGTCCGAAGGAGCATCTGTAAAAATTAAAGAATCTTTCAAAGTTAAACTTGAAACTTCTATTTTGTAAATCCCTTTCCTCCCGGTAGGCGAGAAATAATTGTCCGAGCAAACTGCGTAAACATATTTGGAATCGGTTAACATCACCCGCGGGTTAACTCCCACCGCAATGCTTTTTACGGAAGAATCGGCAGAGGTTTTAATAACGCTGACAGTTGAACCCGAGCCCCAACCGGAATTCGCCACAAAAAGATAACCTGAGTTGTAAACTATTCCTTCGGGTTTTGAACCTACGGGGATTTCTTTCAACACGTTGAGGGTTGCCGTGTTGAATTTAACAACGTTGTTGCCGTATGTTGTAACGTAAGCGTCAGCATTAACAATGCAAATCGAGCGTGGAGAGCCCAAGTTGGTGAAATCAACCGCACCGGCGCTTGTGAAATTTTTGATGTCCACAACTTCCACTTTCTTTGATTGATTAACAACGATGTAGCCTTTACCGCCGGAGATTTTCATATCGTTAGCGGTATCGCCCAATTTATTGCCATTGTTAGAATTTGCATAAGCATCTTGCGTAACTTTCTTGTCTTTCAAATTGTAGTAAGTAATTGAGGAATTGTTTTGTCCGAAAAGCCCTTCGTTGACCACCACAATTCCTTTAGTGACTTCGGTAATAGGATTATTTATGTCGTTCTTATTGTTGCAACCCGCAAAAATTATTGCAAATGAAATAAGCAGTAAAAATAATTTGTTTTTCATTTTAACCTCATCTGATAATTTATTGAATAAGTTCTTAGTGGCATCGGATAGGATTGAATTACAAGGTAGTTCTCGTTCAGAGCATTGTAAATATTAAATGTAATCAAGTTCTGTACGAAAAATATTTTGAAATCCGCCGAAAGTGAAAAGTCCAAAAGGAAATAAGGGTTAAGTGAATTCCTTTCAGTATTGTCGGGGGTAAAATACCTTTTGCCGGTGAACAGAAAAGAAGTTGAAAACTTCCAAATGGAGTAATCGGCATTAAAGGTTAATATTGCTTTGTGGTATGGAGTGTAAATTAATTGCTTGCCGTAGGTCTCGTCCCCGGGTTTCGGCTGAGAAATATTTTTTGACTGAGTGTAAGCGTAGCGAAAATCCAAATAAAATATTTTATACCACAGCCATTGTGAAAAAGAAAATTCCAGCCCTTGAGATTTAACACGTGCTATGTTTCGTGGAATTTGAAGCGCAAGCCTGCTTGGCACCCAAATAATTTTGTTGTTACCAAAAATGTTAAAGTAACTCAGTTCTAACGTTCCTTTACCGATGTAATTAAATGAACTGCGTAATGTTACATCTAACGAATGGTATTCTTCTCCCTGGAGATTGGAACTGCCGAACAGTCCCGAATAAAATCGCTCGTTGAAAGTCGGATGACGGTAATTGTTTTTAAGCGAAAAGATTAGCTCTAAATTCTTGCTTAATTGAGGCGTGAGCAAAACGGAGATTGCATTTGAAAAGTAGGAATAATTTTCCGAGCTATTAATCTTTTCATTAATAAGCAAATAGTTTGCCCCGGCGGAAAAAACAATTTCCCGCAAAACAGAATTTAGTTTCAATCGGTAAGAAAAATTTCCTAACAAAATATTTTCGATTCTTTCGGCGGATGTTTGTTTTTTACTAACGGCTATTGCAGAAGCCAAGTTGTCAACTTTTCCGAAATTAAAATAATGTGCAAATGAGAACTCGAAATTCTTAGTGCCGTGCCGGTACTTGTTGAGAATAGAATAATCGTAAAAATGCGTGCACTGTTTTTTATCGGTGTAAAAAAGCTGACCTGCAGGGTCGTTTAAAATTAGCGATTGGGAATTAAACGAAAGGATTGATTTCAGCGAGTTGTGCCGTGAAAGACGGACGTCCGCATTTGCAACGCTTAAAAAAGAATTTGAGAGAGAAGAAGCTTTGCTGGAAGCCAAATTATTTGAGACTACAAAACCCGGCAAACCGTTTAAAAGGTGTGAGTAATGAGAATAAAATTTTAGTATGATATTCTTGTTTTTCCACTCCGTCTCACCGCTTAAAAATGATTTTGAAAAGAAGGCGTTTTCTCTGAAATGTTTTTTCCCTTCAAATATGTAAGAGTATTTGTTGGGGGAAAAAGAGCGGTTGGCATTAAAGGAAAGGGAGTATTTGTCCCACACTTTCTTGACGGAAGCAAAATAGTTTTGTGTGGAATTAGAATTGAAAGCCGCCCCAAATACTGAATTGTCTTCTCCCTTCGGATTACCGCTGAAAAGTTTTATTATTCCGCCGGAGGTAAGAAATCCGCTTGTTGAATTCTTAACATATTCTACCTTGTTCAAACCGCTTGTGGGAAAAATTGAAAAATCAAACGTACCGGTTTGTAAATCGTTAACCCTTGCTTCGTTAAATAAAACCAGTGTATTTTCGGCACTCATCCCTCTAAAAGAAACCGTTTGTAACCCTCCGTAATCTTTTACAAACAAAAGAGTTCTCTTTTTTAAAATATCACCGATGCTTAAAATAGTCCCCTTTGTGTCCGGTGAAATTTTAATGTCCGTTTTTATTTTTGTTTTTTCTTCGAGAGGCTTTTCGCCTATTATTCTTACTTCTCCGGTCTTAAATTCTCTTTCAGTCAATAAAATCAAACCTTTTTTAAGTGCATGGGTGTAAGTGATATTTTTCGGCAGATAAGAAAGGTGTGAAATTTTTAATGTGTCTCCACGTTGAAAGAGGAGTAAGTCAAACTTTCCTTCTTCATTTGTAAAAGTTCTTGCGGCAGAAGTGAAAACCAAAGCGTTCCTCACAGGCTTCCCGGTAACGGAATCCTTGACCTCAATAAATATTTGAGGGAAAATGTTCCTGCTTAATAAAAACAAGAGTAAAATTATTTTTAGAATATTTTGCACAATATTTTTTTAACTATTTGAAAATTAGAAATCAAATAGTCAAATAATTAACGCCGGTTGAAATGTGGAGTGTTTTCGGTTGGACCGAAAGAGTTAATTTACCTCACCCGCGAAGGTTAATTAATTTGACTATCTACGGCAGGTCTCCTGGCTTAGGACTCCGCAAGACGCCTTCCCATCACGGCTTCTATCGTGACAGTGGCTTTTTGTCTGCGGATTAACATCCATCACAGTTGCGGGGCAGCGCCGGATTTTAACCGACTTCCCTATTAAGCTAACGCACCGTAAAATTTTTTGAAAGAACATTCAAACTTAATCATAAGAAAGATGTCAAGCAAGGGAAAAATTTTACACTAATTTCATTATTTTTGCGCTAAAAAATTAACGAATGAAATTAAGAAATTGTAAAGTTACGGATTACGGTCAAGTTGTTGAATTGCTGAGGCTTTCGTGGGCGGATGCTTACGGGTTCATTCCTCAAAAAGATAGGGAAAGTTTTTTAAAAACATATTACACCAAAGAGCGTTTTGAACAATTTTTAGAAAATGAATTAATAGAATGTCTTGTATTTGAAATAAAGAAAAAGATTATTGCTTGGATGCGTTTGGAAGAAATTCCTTCCTACGGAGAATTTCATCTTTCGTCAATCTACGTCTTACCTAATAGTAAGGGAAATGGGTTGGGAACAAGAATGATTAAATATGCTTTCGAGGTGGCAAAGCGGAAGAGTTACAATAAAATTTGGCTTGGTGTGATGGAGCAAAATTTACCGGCTTTGGAATGGTACAAAAAATTGGGATTTGTTTTTGTGAGGAAAGAACCTTTCAAAATGGGAGAGACAGAAGTGATTCATCTGATCGGTTACAAAAAACTTTAGTTAATTTTATTATTGTCCGTTAAATTTTGTAATTTTATTTTCATTAATGTTTTCAAATTAAGTAGAGACTTAAAATGTTCAGAACCGCTTTTCTCGTTTCCTTTTTTGTTTTCATATTTTCCACAAATGCAAAAACTTATTATGTCGATTTCACAGCAGGCAATGATTCGTACAACGG
>WFQV01000002.1 GCA_015486905.1 Melioribacteraceae bacterium
CGTCGTCGTAAACAGCTACTTGAGGATACCAATAGCTGATGAAGAAATCCCCGTCGCCGTAATTACCCATTCTTAATTTAATCACCGTGGGTATTTTAAATTCCCATTTGAATTTAAGTGTTACCGATTTACCCGGTGCCAAAGCTTTAGGCAGATGAATGAACATATTGGTAGAACCGCGCATCATCGGAGATTTTGGAGAGGAAGCAGTAACCGTATCGCCGTTTACCGTAATTAATTTTACAATATCACCTTTGGTAAAGCCAATCGGATTAAACAGCCAGTCGCGTGTAGAACCTTCCTTAAAAATATTTTGGTACAAACGAATTACTACCCGTCTGAGAGTGTCGGGGCTGTTGTTAAAATACTTGACCGTCTCCTCACCTTTCAGCAGACTGCTGTCAGGGAATAGCTCCGCCTTAATATTGTAAACGGATTTGTTCTGCCAGTACTTTGCTCCGGGCGTACCGTCATAATTGCGTACTCCGGAATCGTAAGACTTTTTAACATTTAACGGTAAATAGAGAGAAGTTTTTTGAGCAAAATCAGAAGTTGAAATTAAAAAACCAATTAAAAATAAAAAGGGGAAAAACCGTTTCATTTTTACCTCGCAATAATTTTAGAAAATATTTTAGACGATTTATTTTATTTTTTGTTTTTCCTTTTTGGGATTTTTTCTCCTCGCCAGCCGTATTTGTGAACACTGTAAGCGGCTAATCCTATTGCCGCAGCAAAATTTGCATAGTTCAAGACTTTGCCCATAAAACCTAAATCTGTACTTCTTCTTTGTCTTTGTAAAATCTTGTAAGACATTGAAATATTGCTTTGCAAATTATCCCATGGTGAAAAACCATTTTGAAAATTTCCGTTTTGCAATCCCGATTTTAAATTAGGAACCGTAAATGGCAAAAAGTCATTTTTTAAAAAAATCAAAGGCAGTCTCTCTCGTGCGGAAAATATCCGCTCGGATTTTACATTTTCTTTAATGCTTTTAACAGAATTCGAGTCCCTTTCCGCAACGCCGCCGCGTACTTGTCCCAAGGCAAGCGTTCCGGCTAAAAAGAACCAGCTAATCAGAACCGCTTTTATTACCGAAGAGGAGTTCATAATCTTTTTCCTTACCTTTTTTAGCCCATTCGGCAGGGATTATTTTCCAGTTGTAATCAACTTTAGGAGTTACGACTTTTTGTTTTTTAATCCACAGAATCATGTAATTTCTTAAATCTCTATCCGTCGATGCAACAATTCTGTCTTTTAATTTCTCCGCAGGTATTCCCGCACCGTATGTTAAATGTCCCCCTCCGCCGTTTGCCCGGTAAGAATTTATTGCAACCGTGTAAAGCGAATCCAAATAAAAAGGTTTACCGTTCGAAAATTTTTCTATCGTTACTCTTTCACCAGCCGGTTTGGAAACGTCAACCGTGTAATCAATTCCTTCGGCACAGTCGAAATTGTAAAATCTGTACTTCAAAACAGGTGTGTGCGAGCCGTTTGAATAGACCAAATTTCCGTTCGAATCCTTTTCGAAATAGAGCAAATCGTCGTTTGCATTTTGCATTTGGTTGAACCATTTGGCATAAGAATATTCCAAGTAGCTTTTAATTTCTTTGCCTGAAAGTTCCATTGTGTAAAGGAAATTTTCAAAATGGTAAAGGTTGAACATATCCTTAACGTAAACTTCACCTTTTTTAATTTCGGCATCGAAAGAAAGGGGCGCTGCAAAGGAAACATCCGCTTTGGAGATGTCAAGCTGAATTGTGTGAATCAAATCGACAAAACGGGAATCCCCGAAGAGCGATTCCCTCGAAGAAATTGTGCGTGTAAATTTTCCAATCGGCTGCATTACGTATTTCTTAACCGCTTCGAAGTTTTTCTGAAACTTAGCGAGAAAATCCGAGTCCGGTTGAAATTCTCCGGAATGAATTAACTTTCCGCTAAATCTTTTCACAAGAGTGTTGTTTTTTTCTTTGGTGATTTCAGCATTAATGGAAGCAAAGACCCGTGCGGCGTGTGTTCCGCCCATCAAAAGAACGCTGTCGCCTTCGGAATTGGTAACCCATCTGTTCCAGCCGTGGTGGTCGTGCCCTACAAGCACAATGTCGAAACCCGGAACTTTTTGAGCGACTAGCAAAGATGCGTTTTCGTTCTTGTAAGTATTTTCGGTTTCACCGCCGTATGTGTAATCCACGCCCGAATGAAACATTCCGATTAACAAATCGGGTTTTTCCTTTTGTTTAATTATTTTAACCCAATGCCGGGCGCTTTCAATCATATC
>WFQV01000003.1 GCA_015486905.1 Melioribacteraceae bacterium
GGTGTTCCTCCGAGAGCCGAAACGCAGGTACTCCAATTAGCACCAATGTTGCTTTCGAAAGTCGGATTTAATTTTTCAAGCGATTTGTTTTTTGTGTTAAGGATGTTGCGGTTTCCCCAACTGCTAAAGTAATGAACGGAATCTACGGTGTTTGCGAATGCGTCACACAAAACAATTACGCCGTCTTGATTAGAAAGGCTAAAGTTTGACGACTTGGAAATTGCTATTCTTCCTTCGTTTTTTCCCAGATTAAACTTTCCAAAGATGCCGGAATCAGCGGCAAAGACGAAGTAATCGGAAGGTTCGATTTTTTTGAACTTGTAAGAAAGGACAAAATTTTTATTATTCCCTGTTCTAATTGTCCAGCCTCCAACATCCACCGCTTTGCCGGAAACGTTAACAAGCTCAATGTATTCCGATTCATCTGCGCTTGTCTCAAACATTATTTCGTTAATTACAATGCTTTTGGGTTTTGCCATCTTCAAACGGAGAGTTGAATTTTTACTTCCCAAAGTATTACCTGAAGAATCCAGACAGAACAACCAATTCAAGGGAGTGTTTATTGCATCGTTGAAACTTCTCCTCTCGAGAGAGCGCCCTCGCAGTAAAGTAAAATCGGAGTTGTAAAATAAACTGTCGATTGTTTGCCCGCGAAAATCCCTCAGCACTATCCCATCTTCTTTGGAGCTTAGGCTTCCGAATTTCACAATGAATTGCTTGGTGTTGTCCGGAGCGGAAGGAATGCTGTCCTGTGAAACGACAAAATATTCTCCTGGTTTAATAATTGTTGAACCTTTTAATATTATTCCGGTTTTCTCGCGGGGACTTACATCGCTTACCTTCCAGTTCCGTACGTCTATTGTCGCATTGGAAGCATTGTAAAACTCCACCCACTGCGGTTTGCCTGAATCGGGAATTACCATTAACTCGCTGATTTTAATTGAATTGGCTTTTTCGCCTGCGTAAATTGTTTTGCTCAATGAATTGTTGTAAGGATTTTCATCTTCCTGGCAGTCCGCTTTGACCTTTATATTCAAGGAATCCTTAATTGCTATTTCTTTTTGTCCCGTTATTATTGAAGAATCTCTTGCTTCGATTCCGTTTACAAACAAAGTGTCCAATAATTTTTCGCTTTGGTTTTCAAATGAAAATATTTTCAATAATATTCCGCTTATTCTTTTTGTTCCGAGATTTTTCAATTTAACTCTGACTTTGAAGCTACCGTTTCTAACCGGGAATTCCGGCTCGGTTAATATTTGTGAAATTGTTACGTCTCTGTCATTTACCTTTAAACTGTTAATTCTGCCCGGTGTGCTTTGCTCGTTATCCTTTGATGTACCCCAATTTGACGACAGTACTGAACTTTCATTAAAGTTGATGCGCTCCAGAGAACAGCCCTCCTTTTTCAGCCAATAGCCATAGTACATTACGGAGTCTATTGTTTCCCAAGCCCCGTCTTTCAATACTACCCCGTCTTTACTGTTGTTTAAATTTGCAAACGGTAAAACTAATATTTTCGATGGGATTGTCTTGTGGTAATTGACAATTGACGAATCTTTGGCTACAATGAAATATTCGTGGGGAAAAAGATTACAATCAGCATTCGTAAGGATTGTTAATGTTGGAGTTGAGAGAACATCGGAGATACTCCAATCCTTTAAGTTTACGGTATCCGAGCTATTGTTGTAAAGCTCAACCCATTCCGGTTCGCCTCTATTTGGCTCGGACATTATTTCATTTACAATAACGCTTTTCGCTTTGAAGGAAGGCACAACACTAAAGTAATAAGAATTATTAGTGCTGTCTTCGTCGAGATTAAAATCCAAGGCTGCAATTAAACTTACCGTACCTCTAATTATCTTGATATTATTGCACGAAACGGTTACAGTATCTTTTGGGCTCAATGATATTAAGCCCGAAGCAAAGAGCTGTCTGTCAATTGCGGAGTCAGAATTTAAATCCTCAAAAATATTCACTTTAAAGATTGCTTGGTTTTTCCCTTTGTTTTTCACCAGTACTTTTACTGTTAAATTACTTCCCGATTTAGGATTAAAAGGCACCGCCCAGGCAGAGTCGATTGTAACATCAAAATCTTTTTGTGAAATGCTGTTTCTTATTCCGGGTGTTCCGTGCAAAGCCGATGTGCAACTCCCCCAGTTAGCAGAATCCGTTGAGCTGCCTTCGGCGGAAATCCTTTCAAGCGAAAAATCTTTTTTGCCTCCCCAGTTTGAAGAATACTTGACAGAATCGATTGTCCGCGAAAGGGAATCTTTCAGTACTACTTCATCACCGCTATTATTTAGATTTGGGAATGGGGAAACAATTACCGGACAACTAATAGAGTAATAATTGAACAATGAAGAATCTTTTGAAATAACTATATAGCTTTGCGGTTTCATAATCAAATCTTTGCGATTAATTTTAACCGTAGAGGCGTTGTCTCCCAAGAAATAATTTTTCAAATTAATATCTTTTGTGCTTTTGTTAAACAATTCAACCCATTCGGGCTCGTTGTTCCCGGGAGCATACATTATTTCATTGATTACAATATCAGAACGTTCTACGTTAATTCGAACTGTGTTAATTGTAAGATATGCCAAGTTATTGTCGAGGAATTCATCTCCGGCAGAAGTAATTAAAGCAATAAGTTTGTTTTTGCCAACCGGCAAATTCCTTATTATTATTGTAAGAGAGAGGCTGTCTCCCGCCGGAATATTTGATATTAAAAGCGAATCCAATGCTTCGTCTTCTTCGGGAATTAAATCTTTGTTGGCATCCAAAAATATTTTCAAATTGGATTCCTCCGAGTTTTCAAGCCCGTTGTTTTTTATTTTAACTTCCGCCGTAAAATCAAGTGGGAATATGTTGTATTTTTCTTTAGTCACAAAAGCCGTAATTGCCAAATCGAATTTTTTCGGAGTGAGGGAATTTAACCTTCCGGGCGTTCCGCCATAGAAGCCTACGGAACTTCCCCAGTTTAATGGTTCGTTACTCGGTACCTCAGCCGAAATTCTTTCTAACGAAACCCCCCTGCTTCCGCCCCATTCGTTTGAATAGTCAACAGAGTCGATTTGTCTTTCCAAAGAATCAATTAAAACTATTCGGTCGCCTGCATTGTTAAGCGTTGGGAGGTTAACAATTAATGAA
>WFQV01000004.1 GCA_015486905.1 Melioribacteraceae bacterium
GAGGTTCTGTTAATTTGGTTTAACAAAAGATTTACGGAGTCCCTTATTTCCGCAGCCTCTTCATATTTTTGTTCCTCGGAATACTTTTTCATCTTCTCTAAAAGTAAATTTAAAGCCGTTTGATTATCTCCCGAGAGAAAATTGTAAACCCTCTTTAATTCTTTTGAATATTCTTCTTTAATATTATTGAATTCACACGGAGCAAGACAACGATTGATATCGTAAAGGTAACATCTCTTTCCTTTCTTGAATTCCTTTTCGGAGCATTCACGAATGCCCGATGTTTTGTTTGCTATTTCAAAAAGAATTTTTGCCGATTGGCGATTCGGGTAGGGACCGAAATAATCGTTGCCGTCGAAATCGAACTTGGTAGTTACTTTGAGAAACGGCGCCGGGTTGTTTAATTTTACTTGAATAAAATAAGAAGAGGGATATTTCTTCTGTAGAACGTTAAATTCAGGGTTGTATGTTTTAATTAGTTCCGTTTCGGCAATTAAGGCGGAAAGCTCCGAGTTGGTTGTTTCGAAAGAAATTCGCGAAGCACGGCGAACAATTTTTTTCGCCTTCGCGGCGGCGTTAATGTAAAAGTAATTTTTTACACGGTTCTTTAATGACTTTGCTTTGCCGATGTAAATAATTTTACCTTTGGAATCATGAAAGAAGTAAACTCCGGGTTCGTTAGGTAAAGAATTTAAATCTTCGGCTAATTTCTTTTTAATCATTACAAATCGTTTTGCTTGCGGGTAACCTTGGAAAGCTAATAAATCGGAGACCGTTTCTATGTTGTGTTCGTCTTTTAAGCGTTCCAAAAAGCGGAGGAAAATTTTTGCCGTAACCGTAGCGTCACCCAAAGCGCGGTGAACATTTTTGTGAATTATTCTCAAATGGTTAGCAACGCTTCCGAGTGATTTGCTCCGCAGTTCGGGCAGTAGTTTTCTTGCTAATTTTAATGTGCAGAGGTTTGAGTTGGGAAGCGGTTCAAAACCGGCGCGGAGCAGTTCGTGTTTTAAAAATCCCGTGTCGAAAGGTGCATTGTGTGCTACCAAAACCGAATCGCCGATGAAATCCAAAACATCTCGTGCAATTTCTTCGAAAATAGGGGAATCTTCTACATCGTCATTGCTAATTCCGGTTATATTTGTAATCACGGACGGAATAAAAATTTGAGGGTTTACAAGCGTACTGAATGTGCCAATGGTCTTTTGCCCCTTTATCTTTACCATTCCTATTTCAATTACTCTGTTTCTGACGGAGTTGATTCCGGTTGTCTCAAAATCCAAAGCAACAAATTCCGTTTCATCTATTGGCGTGGCAATTAGGTCTATCGTTTTCACTTTTAGAAAATTCAAGTTTATTCATTAATAATTTCGGGCGGTTTCTTATTTGAGATTCCCCCGTTGAAATTCTTCAATTAAATTAATCTAATATCGTTAAGGAACGGAAATTCGTTTCTGATTTTTTTGACTTCCTCCGTATCAATCTCAAATGTAAAAAATCCTTGTTGGTCGTGAGCGTTAAATATTTCCTTTCCCATCGGTGAGTAGCAAGCGCTTTCTCCCGAATAATGGTTGAAGGGGTCTGTGCCGGTTCTATTGACTCCAATCATGAATGCGAGATTTTCAATTGCGCGTGCTTTTAACAGATGCGACCAATGTTCAATTCTCGGTATAGGCCAATTGGCAATATCAATTAGAATTTCCGCTCCCTCTTTTACGTAAAGACGATAAAGTTCGGGGAATCGCAAATCATAACAAACGGAAAGCCCTATTTTGACCGAGTTTATTTTAGTAATTACCGGTTCCTTGGATTCGGAGTAAAATTTATCTTCCTTGGCAAAAGTAAATCGGTGAATCTTCCTGTACCGTGCGGCAATTATCCCTTGGTCGTTGAAATGGAAAAGAGAATTAAAAATCTTCTCTCCGTCCTTTTCAATTATTCCCGTAAAAATGTGAACTTTGTATTTGCTTGCTAATGAAATAAATCTCGGTATTACGCTGCCGTCAAAATCTTCGGCGAAGTCTTTTGCGTTCATTGTAAAACCGGTTAGGGACATCTCCGGTAGAATTATTAAATCGCATTTAAAAGCGTTCTCATCAAATAAGTGCGTAATGTATTCGAAATTCTTTTCCGTGTTCTCCCACAAAGGCGAGTATTGAATAATTCCAATTTTCATTTTAACCTGAAAGTATTTTTTATTTGTTTCATAAAATTATGAAAAAAAATCCTTAATTTTAGCCCAAAAAATTTTTGAAACTTGATAGAGAGAATTTATGCTCAATTACATTTGGATGTCTCTTTTAATTTTGGGAATCGGTGCGGCGTTAGTTACGGATGTTGTTGACCAATCGGAGAACATTTACCGGAACGGGAAACCTTTTGCTGTTGAAGTAACTTTGAACCATCCTTTTCAAAAAGGCATTTCAAAAACTTACGATGCCGAGATTTACGTCCGGGCAAAAAATTTCAATAAATTCTACTCCAAATCAATTAAAAATGACTTTACCGAAAGAGGGAAAATAACATTTGATTACACCAAGGAAAAAAACTCTCTTTATCTGAAAATCTCAAAATCCACCCCTCCTTTTTGGAAAAAAATGGCAAAGGCTTCTGGCAAAGAGGATGATATTCTTGGTAACGTTAAAAATTTTCGGATGATCGATTCTACACACGCACACGCAATGATAGTATTTGAAAAGATATCTTTCGTTAAAATGAGAGATGTTACAAATGCCGCAATAGATTATGCACAAACAGCGGTTACAATTGCTTTGGGGTTAATCGGAATAATGGCTCTCTGGCTGGGTGTAATGAAAATTGCCGATGAGGCAGGTCTGATTAAAATAATTGCTCGTGCGGTTAAACCGATTACGAAATTTCTTTTTCCGGATGTTCCGCAAGACCATCCGGCAATGGGTTCAATGATAATGAATATTTCCGCAAATATACTTGGGCTGGGAAATGCCGCCACGCCTTTCGGATTAAAAGCAATGGAAGAACTCGAGGAGCTTAATCCTAAGAAAGGTGTTGCTACAGATGCAATGATTATGTTTCTTGCAATTAACACCGCCGGACTAACGTTAATACCGGCTACGGCAATTGCTATTCGTGCCGCATTGGGCAGCAGCGACCCGACAATAATCATCGGCACGTCGGTCTTTGGTGCTTCCTGTGCAACTTTAACGGGAATCACAATGGCAAAATTGGCAACGAAATTTCCATTTAAATTTTCAGCTTTATTTGAGTGGATTAAAGATAATTTAAAAAAGATTTTGGTTTCTTTGGCAGTGCTACTGGGCATTGCGGTACTTACTTGGTTAGGCGCTTTTAAATTTGTAGGGAGCCTCGTTTCGGTTGTAAGTCCGGAAACGTTCAAAATAGCGGTTCAAATAATTTCAACTTTGGCAATCCCTTCAATTATTTTCGCATTCGTTCTTTTCGGCCTTTACAAAAAGGTTAATGTTTACGAAAGTTTCGTCGAAGGTGCCAAGGAAGGTTTTGACATTGCGGTTAAAATTATTCCTTACCTTGTAGGAATGCTTGTTGCAATAGGGATTTTTAGAGCCGGGGGGATGATGGATGTGCTTCAGGATTTACTTGCCTGGCCGGCGCATTTAATAGGGATGCCGAAGGAAGCTTTGCCAATGGCTTTAATCAGACCTCTCTCAGGCAGCGGTTCCGCGGGTGTGATGGCTGAGATAATGACACGCTACGGTCCCGATTCACTTATCGGAATAATGGTCTCTACTTTTTTCGGAAGTACCGAAACAACATTTTACGTTTTGGCTGTTTACTTTGGCGCCGTAAATATTCGTAAAACACGTTCCGCAGTTTTGGTGGGTTTAACGGCGGATTTTGTAGGAATCGTAGCGGCTACGTTTATTGTTAATCAGTTGTTCGGTTAAGATGAAAGTATTTTTAACATTCAAACTTCCTAAAATTGCCGAGGAATTGCTGAGGCGGAAAGGATTTACGGTTGTGGTAAACAAAAGCGGTAAAATTCTTTCCAAGGAAGAATTGATTGGAAAATCTCACAATTCGGATGCTCTCATTTCTTTACTCTCCGATAAAATTGACAAAGAAGTAATTGACAATCTGCCTAAATGTAGAGTGATTGCCAATTATGCGGTTGGCTACAACAATATCGACGTCGAATACGCCAAGAGTAAAGGAATAGTTGTGACGAATACACCCGGAATATTAACGGATGCAACAGCGGATTTGGCAATGAGTTTAATCCTTGCGGCTGCAAGGAGATTACCCGAAGCCGAAGCCTTCTTACGCGAAGGTAAATTTGACGGCTGGAAACCCGAGTTGATGCTGGGACTTGATTTAAATAAAAAAATATTGGGAATTGTCGGAATGGGGCGAATCGGTTTTGCTACCGCTAAAAGGGCGAAGGCTTTCGGGATGAGGATTGTTTATTTTAACAGAAGTAAAAACGAAAGCGCCGAAAAAGAATTGGGGGCTAAAAAAGTTTCGTTAAATAAATTGTTAAAAATCTCGGATGTTGTTTCTTTGCATCTACCTTTAACTTCCAAAACAAAAGGACTGATAGACAAAGAAAAATTAGAGCTGTTGAAACCGAACGCTATTCTTGTAAATACTGCAAGAGGAGAAGTGCTGGACGAAAAACATTTAATTAGAATGTTGAAAAAGAAAAAAATATTTGCCGCCGGTTTCGACGTTTATACAAACGAACCGAATTTAAATCCTGAATTACTCAAA
>WFQV01000005.1 GCA_015486905.1 Melioribacteraceae bacterium
AAAAAGTTCTTTAACGGAGACTTGGTGTAAAAGTCGTAGAAAAATGAGTGAACAAGGAATTGACTTTAACTTCGTTTACACCGGTGGGATTTACAACGTTGTGGATTGCGATTTTACCAATAAGTCAACCTACCCCCATAATTTCGATTTGCCCACAAATTTTAACTTTGAAAGGTTGTTCGGCTGGAAAGAGACAACTTTGTTCGTTTACGTACTCGGCAACGATGGTGGCGTTCCTAATGAGAAAGTCGGGACTGCCGGGCGCTACCGTACAATACAAGGAATTTCCAATATCAGCGCTCCGAATAACTGGAAACTTTATGAATTTTGGATTGAGAAGAATTTACTTAATGATAAGCTGTCTTTTCTTTTAGGACTTTACGATTTAAACTCGGAATTTGACGTTAGGGAAACATCGGGGATTTTTATTAATCCTTCACATGGAATTAAGCCGGATTACTCACAATCGGGGAAAAACGGACCTTCGATTTTCCATAATACTTCATTAGCAGCAAGATTTAAATTTACACCCAATGAGAACCTCTATTTTCTACTTGGCGTATTTGACGGCGTTCCCGAAGACCCTAACAATCCCAAAAGCAAACACATAATCTTGAACAAAAACGATGGAGTTTTAATTTCTTACGAGATGGGTTTGTCCGAAAACCGTAAATATTATTACGCCGGATTTGGTAAATACAGATTGGGTGCTTGGTATTACACCTCGAAATTTGAAGACCTAACGGAAGTAAATAAAAATAGTAATCCTCGAATGAGAAATGACAATTTCGGAGTTTGCATTTTGGCAGAGAAATTCCTTTTTGCCGAGAAGGACGATTCCACTCTAGGACCTGCCGCATTTTTAAGATTCGGAGTGGCTAACCCTAATATAAACGTAATTGATTACTATTGGGGCAGCGGCATTACTTTTACAGACTTAAATGAAACCGCAGGAATTCCGATTAATAAAAATGAAACAATTAGCGAATTAACATATAGCCTGCAAGTAAACAGTTGGCTGCGCATACAGCCGGCTTATCAAAATGCAATTAAACCAATGGTAAATTACCCTCATCAAACGGATAATGTTCTTGGAACGCGAATTCAAATTATTTTTTAATTAATAATAGAGGTAAAAATGAAAACAATAAAAGGCAAACTTTTCTTAGCATTCGGACTGATTGTAGCTTTTTTAGTTGTTCAGTTAATAATCGGATATGTGATTTCGTCGAATGCACAAAATGAAATCGAAAAAGCAACCAACATCGAGTTGAAAGCCGGTACCCTAGCTCAAAAAATTGACTTGGATGTTGTGCAAGTCCAACAATCTCTTAGTGATATCAGTGCCACTCGCGCTGCTAAGGGTTATGACGACGGTTTTACCAACGCGGAAAAATATGCTAAACTTTTTTACAAACATTTAAACGAGTTGTTACAACTAAAGCCGGAAGATAAGTCGGAATTAGATAAACTTAAAACTACTTTCGATAAATTTTACGAGCAAGGTAAAGCAATGGCAAAAGTTTATATTGATAAAGGTGCAGCGGAAGGAAATAAAAGAAGGGATGTATTCGATTCTTATGCCAGCACTATGGAGGCAGAACTAAATAAAACAGACAATAAATATCAGAAAAACGGTGATGCTTCACTTCAAGCGGCAATTACATCAAATAAAACAGCTTTTAACATTTCATTGATTTTTATGTCTCTTGTCATTTTAATAAGTATTGGAGCAGGCTTTTTAGTTTCAAAAAACGTTAATTCTTCTATTAAAAAATTAATTTATGCTACCAAAGAAGTTGCCAAAGGTAATTCAAAAATAAATTTGAATATTGAAACAAAGGACGAGTTTAATGTTTTAGGTAATTCTTTTAATGAAATGATAAAAGAAATTGACACCCAGAAAAAATTTATTGACGAGTTACCGGCACCGGTAATGGTAATCGATTCAGAGTTTAATATTAAATTCATTAACGAACAAACATCGAAAATAATTGGTAAAAGTCCGAAAGAGGCAGTAGGATTAAAGTGTTACGACCAAATGAAAACAAAAGATTGCAACACGGAAAATTGCGCCTTAAAGCAGGCTATGAATCGCGACAGAATCGCTGCCAGAGAAACCATCGCACACCCGCAAAACAATGAAATTCCCATACTTTATACCGGGAAACCGCTTAAAGATGATAATGGAAAAATAACCGGAGCTGTTGAATATATTGTGGATTTGACCGAATCCAAAGAGAAGGAAAAGTATCTTGAGACAAACACCGAAATTTTACTGCAAAATATGGAAAGATTTGCAAACGGTGATTTAGGTGTTAAACTCGAAGAGAAAAAAGGGAGCGATCTAATCGCAAAACTTTTTAACGGATTTAATAAAGCGGTAAACAATATCAGAAGAATGATAAATCAAGTTAAAGACGCAGTGGAAGCCACCGCAAGTGCAAGCACACAGATTTCTTCAAGTACGGAAGAAATGGCTGCAGGCATGCAAGAACAAAGCAGCCAAACCTCCGAGGTTGCTTCGGCAGTTGAAGAAATCACCAAAACAATAATGGAAACCGCAAGCAATTCAGAACGTGCGGCACAAGCAGCTAAAGCTTCCAGCGACCAAGCAAGTGAAGGCACTGAAAAAGTGGCTATGACACAGCAAGGTATGGAGGAAATATTCGACAACACAAAAATTATCGGAGAAGTTGTTTACTCTCTAAGTGAAAAGGCGGAACAAATCGGAGATATAATTCAAATAATTAATGAAATAGCCGACCAAACCAACTTACTTGCTTTGAACGCTGCAATAGAAGCCGCTAGGGCAGGCGAACACGGGCGCGGGTTCTCCGTTGTTGCCGATGAGGTTCGTAAACTTGCCGAAAGGACAACAAATGCAACACAAGAAATTACCGAAACCATTAAAGCAATTCAGAAAGAAGCAAAAGATGCAAGAGAATCGATGTTAACATCAGAAGAAGCGGTTAAAAAAGGTAAACAGCTTACCAATGAAATAGAGGAAGCTTTTAAAAACATTTTGCATGGTATTCAAACCACTTCGGAAGATATTGAACAGGTTGCCGCTGCAAGCGAAGAACAATCGAGCACTGCCGAACAAATAGCCCAAAATGTGGAAGCTATAAATAGTGTTGCAAACGAAACTTCCCTGGGAGTGCAAGAAATTGCACAATCAATAAACGGATTAAATGTACTAACAGAAAAACTTCGAACGCTTATAGACCAGTTCCATGTTAGCAGTACAATCGGAGAATCAAACCTTGCCGTTCGCAGCAACGGGAAAATAGTAGCAAATGTTTAACGATTTAATTATTAAGCGAATGAAACATACATGACTAAGTTTAAGACACCCAAGCAAATGATATTATTTATGAACCTGCCTGCCCTGCCTACCGGCAGGCAGGCGGTAGGCAGGTGAAGAATGAGTAAGGAATAATTTGATTGAATGGTTGGATGATTGGATGGTTGGATATCCGCCTTTATCCCGACAAGTCGGGATTCGGCGCGACAGGTCCGTCTTCGTCTGCGCTTCGCTTGACTACGCCGTGACAGGTCCGTCTTCGTCCCGATAAATCGGGACTACGCCGTGACAGGTCCGTCTTCGTCTGCGCTTCGCTTGACTACGCCGCGACAAGATGGATGATTGTTCTGTTATTTTTTGTTTAGAGGTTGAGGTTAAGGTTGAGACTTGTTACAGATTACCGAAAAACAAAGCGTACAAAATAATTTTAACAAAGTTCTACATGAGCGACATTTCATTAACCCCGAGCTTCAGCTCGGGGTTAGGACGAGAGAAAACACTAAATTGTTTTGGCGCGATTTTTTTGCCTGCCCCGCCAACGGCGGGAAAAATCGTGACAAAACTTCGTAGGGAAATAATCAGATGAAAAAGCGTCCCACAGTGAGGACGCTTTTTTTTAAATGTAAATTACCATTAATCTCAAAATAATTATATTTGACTTTCAAATTAAAAAAGATACTATGGAAAAAGAAACATTAATAGAAAAAGCATTCGAAGCAAAAAGAAAATCCTACGCACCTTATTCGAACTTCCACGTGGGAGCAGCACTTTTAACCAAAGACGGTAAAATCTACCAAGGTGCAAATATTGAAAATTCATCTTACAGCTTAACCGTTTGTGCCGAAAGAACCGCTGCCTTCGCTGCAAAGTTAGCCGGGGAAACTAAATTCCAAGCTATTGCCATTACAAGCGATTCGAACGATTTTACTCCCCCCTGCGGTGCCTGTCGGCAAGTTTTAATGGAAATCTGCGGTGAAGATTTGGAAGTTATTTTGGTAAAGCCCGACAAAGAAAGTAAATCATTTAAACTTAGAGAACTGCTGCCTTATTCATTCGGCAGTAAACAATTGAACGATGTATGATGGAATTCGCCCCTCACTTAGTGCCCAGAGATACCGGCTGGATTGAAGTTATTGCCGGCTGTATGTTCAGCGGCAAAACGGAAGAATTAATCCGCCGCTTACGCAGGGCAATGATTGCAAGACAGGAAGTAAAAATTTTCAAACCGAAAATCGACACGAGATACTCCGAAGATGAGATTGTTTCACACAATTCCCAAGCTCTGCCTTCGGAAATAGTTGAGAATTCTTCCGAAATTTTGGAAAAAGTCGGAAACGCACAAGTAATCGGAATTGACGAAGCTCAATTTTTCGACGCCGGAATAGTTGACGTTTGTAATAAACTTGCCGATGAAGGCAAACGTGTAATTGTAGCAGGCTTGGACCAAGATTACAAAGGCAAGCCGTTTGAACCGATGCCTCAACTTCTGGCGGTTGCGGAATACATTACCAAGACTTTGGCTATTTGTGTTATTTGCGGCAACCCCGCCGACCGCACACAGAGGAAAGTCGTTTCCAAAGACCGTGTGTTGGTGGGCGCAGCCGATCTCTACGAAGCACGCTGCAGAAAACACCATTACATCCCCGATGAGGAAAATTCAAATGAGCTTTGAATCCATATACCGCGGAATAATAGGAATATTTCTTCTGATTTTTATTGCTTACCTCTTCTCCAATAATAAAAAGAAAATCGATTGGAAATTAGTAGGCAGCGGTTTGGGATTGCAATTGGTCTTTGCAATCTTTATTATTAAAGGAGATAACCTGGCTGCCTTCTGGGCACCCCTCGGCTGGCCAAAGTTGATTTTTGTTTATATCAGTAAATTCTTCGTGCTTCTGCTTGATTTCACTACCGACGGAGCAAAATTTGTTTTCGGAAATTTGGCACTTTCACCGGGCACACCTAAAAGTCTGGGACTCTTCTTTGCTTTTCAAGTTCTTCCTACAATCATTTTCTTCGCAAGTTTAATGGCAGTGCTTTATTATTTGGGGATAATGCAAAAAGTCGTGCAGTGGATGGCTTGGGTAATGGCAAAAATAATGGGAACAAGCGGTGCCGAGTCCCTTTCATGTACCGCTAATATTTTTGTGGGACAAACGGAAGCACCGCTAATGGTTAAGCCTTACATTGCCTCAATGACAAAAAGCGAGATTCTAACAATAATGACCGGCGGAATGGCTACCATTGCAGGAGGAGTGATGGCAGCTTACATACAAATTTTAGGACAATCGTATTCTCAAACCCTGGGCATACCTCTGCACGAGGCACAAGTAATGTTCGCCACGCAACTTTTAGGCGCCAGCGTAATGGCAGCACCGGCGGCTCTTGTAGTTTCAAAAATCATTTTCCCCGAAGTGGATGAACCGGTAACAAAAGGAACCGTTAAATTGGAAGTGGAAAAGAACGCGCAAAACGTTGTTGAAGCTGCAGCAAACGGCGCAAGCGACGGTTTACAGCTTGCTCTGAACGTAGGTGCTATGCTCATTGCTTTCATTGCATTCATTGCTTTGATTAACTACGTCCTTTTGTATTTCGGCAACTTGGTGGGAATTAATGAAGCACTGAAACAAGAATACGGCAGACCTTTAAGCATGCAATTAATTTTAGGCTGGATTTTCCAATTCCTCGCCTACGGAATTGGCGTACCATGGAAAGAATCCCTCAACTTCGGAAGTTTAATAGGAACGAAAATTGTACTTAATGAGTTTGTCGCTTACCTCGATTTAGGGAAATTAATTCAAGCGAAAGAACTCTTGGGCGACAAGGCAATGATGATGGCGACTTACGCACTCTGCGGCTTTGCAAACTTTTCCTCCATTGCAATTCAATTGGGGGGATTAGGACCTTTAGCACCGAAGCGGAAAAGCGACATTGCACAATTGGGAATGCGCGCCGTCTTAGGCGGAACGCTTGCAACTTTAATGACAGCAACATTAGCAGGGTTTTTATTTTGAAAATCGACTTGGATTTAAAATATGAAAACTTAATTGCAGCTCTAAAATCACAAGCCCCTTTTGAACCTGAGCTTGCTTTGATTTTAGGCAGCGGCTTAGGCGACTTTGCAAATTCAATCGAAAAGGAATTAAGCATTCCTACCGAATCCCTCCCCGATTACCCGAAGTCCACCGTAACGGGTCACAAAGGATTTATTCATTTCGGAAAATTTCAAAATAAAAATCTGATTTTGTTTCAGGGAAGAATCCACTTCTACGAAGGCTATTCTTTGGAACAAGTAGTTCTACCGGTTTTCATTGCAAACAGTCTCAATGCAAAAAGAATTATTTTAACCAATGCGGCGGGCGGAATAAACCAAAACTTCAAAGCGGGAGACTTAATGCTGACAACGGCATTTTACCCTCTTTTTATTAAAAAAGAATTGGCAGGAATTTTAGGTTCGCCGGACGTTGAAACAAAAAACAGATTCCTCGATTTCCCATCGAAAAAATTTAACGAGACAATTAGAAATGCGGCAGTACAAAGCAAAATTTACTTGAGGGAAGGAAGTTACTGGTACTCCAAAGGTCCCAATTACGAAACGCCCGCCGAAATAAAAATGATGTTAAAATTCGGCGCCGCCGCCGTAGGAATGTCAACCGTTCATGAAGCAATTACTGCAAATTATTTCGGACTGCAAGTTGCCGCAATTTCTTTAATTACCAATTTAGCCGCCGGAATTTCCGCCGAGAAACTTTCTCACAAAGAAGTAATGGAAGCCGGCGAGAAAGCAAAACCCCGCTTTGAAAAATTGATTAAAAGCATAATCGAATTTATTTGAATTTCCATCTCCGCCAAAATGATTAAAAGCTATTTTTACCTTTACCGTTTCGTCTCCGAAAATCAAAAGTTGCTTGCTAGTGCCACGGTAACGGAGATTTACACACAGGAAAAGAACAAACTCTTTTTGGCAATACCAACGGATGAATTGCCCTTTAGACATTTAATAATAGACGCTAATCAAAATTTTACATCGCTTTTAATTAAGGACGAACACCGTAAAGCAAAGAAAAATTTTAAGAACTTCATCACGGAACGGCTTCCGGCAACAATTAACAATATTCAAATTTGTGACAAGGACAGAGTTCTGAAATTCATACTCGGCAGTTTTGAAATTTACTTCTCCGTAATGGGTTCCAAAAGCAACATTTACTTTGCACTCCCGGGAGAAATTGTGCCCTTCAGAAAATTAAAACTTGAAAACGTTGAAGGATTTTTACAGTCGAAAAATTTTGTCTTCCCGGAAATTCCCTTTAAATTTCCGAAAGAGTCGCCCCGTGATTTCGTTTCATTAAAAAAAGAATTTCCTTTCCTGAATAAATTCATTCAAAACGAATATGTTGCTGAAATCGATTCGCTTGAAAATGAACTTGACTCAACGGCACTGGAAAATATTTGCAACAAAATTTTAACCGATGATATTTCAATCGGGCTGAACGAAACCGATTACTCAATTAAAATGTTCCCTTCAAGTTGGAAAACATTTCAAGACCTTACCGAACTTGCCCGGCACAAAACATTTAACGATGCTTTGATTTCTTACTTCTCTTTTTACTACCGCTTTACGAAGGAAAGTAAATTAAAGAAAGAATTAAACGCATTATTAAATCAGCAGCTGGACAAACTTTCCAACCGTTTGAACGAATTAAAAAACCGTATCGAGGAAGGTTCGAAAGAAAACATTTACAGAAAATACGCCGACTTGCTCGCCGTTTACCGCAACAAGATTTTTAAAGGAATGCCGGAAATTCAAGTTGCCGACTTTGAGACAAGCAAAGAAATTACAATAACGCTCGACGTCAAACTCAGCGCACAACAGAACATCGAAAAATATTATTCTAAAGCACGAAACGAAAAAATTAGTTTTGAAAAATCCGCCGAACTTTTTAACGAAAGCAAAGAAAAATATTTGAGATTATTTGAATTACGACGGAGACTTGATGATATTAGAGATTTAAAAGAATTGGAATTATTAAAGAAAAATTTGTCAAAAGGCAAAGTGAAAACAGGTGAGCAAAGCAGAATAAAATTCCGCCATTTTTTAATTGACGGACGCTACCATTTATTCGTGGGCAGGGACAGTCACGACAACGACGAGTTGACTTTCCGCTTTGCAAAACAGAATGACTTTTGGTTCCACGCTCGCGGCTACGCCGGTTCACACACAGTTTTAAGAAACGACAATCCGAAAGAAAAAATTCCAAAAAATATTTTAAAAGCCGCGGCTTCCGTAGCGGCTTTTTACAGTAAAGGGAAAACCGCGGGACTTGTACCGGTTTCCTACACCTTTCGAAAATACGTTAGAAAGAAAAAAGGGATGGAGCCGGGGAAAGTTCTGCTTCAGCGAGAAGATACTTTAATTGTTAAACCTGAAATACCAACAAATTGTGAGCAAATCTTTGAATAATTTAACATTAGCAAAAGCAAGAATATCAGTCGCAAACGGCGACTTGGATTTAAGCCGAGCCTACGACGCATTAAAGGAAGGCAACATCGGCAAAGTAAGAACGGCGGCACGCAGAGCTGCCGGATATTACCTCGAAGCTGTAAATTTACTCGAACCCAACGAACTTTACGGCACTCATTTTATGTCATTCTTACGAGGCATCGCCGAGGATGCTTCGGTGCCGGAAGACGTACGGAAATGCGGTTCCGATTTAACTCAGCGTCTCTCCGATTTAAATTTGAGCGGCGAAGACGCCCTCTCATGTGCCAACAAAATAATAGACTATTGCAAAGAAAAACTCAAGGATTACCTTGATTAATATTAAAAATCTTGAATTCCTTTTGCAAAAATTTAAATGGTAAACAATTAAATTGAAATGAGATTAAAACTTCTAAAAGAAAAAGAGAAGATTAAAAAAATTTTAATAATCAAACTTCGAGGAATCGGCGATGTTGTTTTGTCAACAATAGTCTTGGAAAACCTCCGTCAAGATTTCCCGAATGCAAAGATTGATTTCCTTACTCAAAAGGCGAGCCTTCCGGTTTTGGAACCCTTGCCTTCGATTAATGAAGTTTTAATCTTTGACCGCGCTTCCACTTGGAACAGAATTCGTTTGATGTACGGAGTACGTAAAAGAAAATACGATTTGGTTTTCGATTTCTTCTCAAATCCGAGTACGGCGCAAATCACTCTTTTCTCTGCGGCAAAATTCCGTGCCGGCTTTCCCTACAGAGGGAGAAAATACGCTTACAATCTTTACGGTGTTGAAGAACGGACTAAATTTCACGTAGCGCAACTTCACCTCGAGTTCTTAAAAAAATTAGGGCTCACGCATTCCTCAACCTCTTTTCAAGTGGGACTAACGGAGAATGACTTAACGTTTGCACAAAATTTTTACAAGGGGAATAATTTAAACTACTCTAATACCGTAGTAATCAGCCCCAGCGGGGGATGGGCTTCAAAAAAATGTGAGCCTGAAAAATTTGCCGAAATTGCTCAGGCGGTCTTTGAAAAATACAAAGCTAAAATTTTAATTGTCTGGGGTCCGGGCGACGTACAGGACGCAAAAAGAATTCACGAATTGTTAGGGCGTAACTCGGTTTTAGCTCCCTCAACATCCATTCGCCAAATGACCGCCTTGATGAAATACGCCACGGCGGTAATTGCTAACGACAGCGGACCGATGCATTTGGCGGCTGCGGTAGGCACTCCAACTCTTGCACTGCACGGGCCTACAAGTCCTCATCTTCAAGGTCCGTTCGGTACTAAACATGAGTGGGTTCGATACGAGGAGTTGGATTGCATCGAATGTAATTTGTTGGAATGCCCGCGGAATCATGAATGCTTTACTCAACTACCTTTGGAAAATGTAATGGCTAAATTTGAAAAATTAGTAAGTAAAAATTCTCTGTTCGCCTTTGATTCAAAGGAGAGAGATTAAATGCTGAAAGAAATGGAAGTGGCACTGAGGCATTTTCTGCTGAACTTTCTGCTGATTTTCAGCAAAGGCAGGAAAGGTACTAAGCCGGAGCTGAAAGCAGGTGACAAAATTTTGTTGATTCGTCTAAACAGAATCGGTGATGCCTTGATTACCACTCCTTTGATTGAAGTCCTTTCAAAATTCGGCGGCTTTGAAATTTTCGTCCTGGCAGACAGAAAAAATAAATTTGTTTTTGGGAACAATCCTTATGTGAAAAAAATATTCGAGTTTCAAAAGGGTTTTGCCGGATTTTTCCGAACAATTAAAATGCTCAATAAATTTAATTTCCCGTTAGTAATCGATACACACCCGGACGTTTCAACAACCGTCTCTTTCATTATTGCTTCGCTTAAAAACACCTTTACGCTTTCTTTTGCAAAAGGCAACGAAAAAATTTATTCCGAAACAATTCAAATTTTGAACAAAGAAAAATTTCGAATTGCCGAATGGCTTTTACAGTTTGCCGATTATTTAAATATTGATTATTCGAAAAAAGAGATAAACATTACTTACAAACCCGGGGCGGAGTCCTTAAGCTTCGCTGAAAAAGAAATTGCCAAGATAAATCCCGGGGAAAAATTCCTCTTCGGAATAAATATTTCCGCCGGCAGCGAAGCAAGATTTTGGGGAATTAAAAACTTTACAAAACTTTTAAATTCAGTAAAGGGATTTAACGTTGTAACAATAGTACTCTGCACACCCTCGGACGTTGAAAAAGCCGAAATAATTGCTCAAGGTCGATGCCCTATTCTCGCGCCCGATACTTTCGATAAATTTGCCGCAATGATTTCAAAACTTGATTTATTATTTACACCTGACACCTCAGCGGTCCATTTGGCTTCGGCTTTTAAAATTCCTATCTTTGAAATTTACGTGAAGTACAAAATAACCGGAAACGAATGGTATCCCCTCAATACCGATTTCGATATTGTAACAACTGAAGAGCCTAATTTTAATAATCTTAGCTTTGAAAAAGTTGAAAAGAAATTTCTCGATTTTTTTCAAAAACATTTGACAAATCAAATGACCGACTAACTTAGGAGACGTTACCAAAGATGAAAAAAATACCCGACTGTAAAAAATTTACCGGTTACAAACCATGCTATCCCGACCACAACTGCTGGACGGATGGTTGTAAAGACCCCGAACCGTTCGGGACAAGAATTGTTAT
Source organism: Melioribacteraceae bacterium (assembly GCA_015486905.1). Lineage (GTDB taxonomy): Bacteria > Bacteroidota > Ignavibacteria > Ignavibacteriales > Melioribacteraceae > WFQV01. The sequence continues at coordinate 11,459 of WFQV01000005.1, forward strand.
TATTAACCTTGACGCAATGGGCGACGTTTTAATGACCACTGCTCAACTTGCCGGCATTAAACGCAAATATCCTGTTTCCACAATTTATTGGGTAACTTTAAAAATCGCAGCACCGTTGCTTAACAATAATCCTTACATCGATAAGGTATTCGAATACAATTTTGAATCCCTTTCGATTTTAAGTCAAATGAAATTTGACGTTGTAATGAACGTTGACAAATCAATGCGTTCCGGCGCGCTGACAATGTCCCTCGACGCACCGAAAAAATTGGGCTTCGGCATTAACGAGCGTGGACAAATAATTCCGCTTAACAAAGGAGCCGAATACAATTATTTACTTGGAATGGACGACCATTTAAAATTTAAAGTTAATCAGAGAACGGGGCAAGATTACCTTGCCGAAACGTTTGAACTTGATTACCAACGGGACGATTACGTATTTTTTCTTTCTGAGGAAGAAAAGAAATTCGTTGAAGAGTACAAAGAAAAAGTCGGCATAACCGACGGAGATGAAATCATTGCGTTCAATACGGGCTGCTCAAATCTTTACCCTAATAAAAAGATGACGCTTGAACAACACGCCGTACTAATTGAAAGATTTTTAAGTTACAACAGATTTAAAATAATGCTCCTCGGCGGTCCGGAGGACACGGAGCGGAATGCAATTCTTGAAGAGCAATTCAAAGGAAAGATTATTAACACACCGACAAATATGGGCGTTCGCAAAGGCGCGTGTTTCGAAAGTATTCCGCAGGTAGTAATTACAGGCGACTCTTTCGGAATGCACTTGGCAATAGCTCTTAAAAAATATGTTATTGCTTGGTTCGGTTTAAGCTGTTGGACGGAAATAGATTTGTACGACAGAGGTGTAAAACTTTACCCTGAAGGACTTGCCTGCGCGCCCTGTTGGAAGAAGGAATGCCCTTACAACCTTGAATGTATTCAAATGATTGATTTGGAAAGAATTGAAAAAGAAGCGGTAAAATATTTTGATGAACTTCGAAGAAAAAATCAAACAAATTAAAAGACCGTTGGTTTTAGACGGTGCAATGGGAGCGCTTTTGCAGTCGAAAGGATTAAGCATTGACCAGCATTTGTGGGCTTCAATTCTGAATGTAACGGCACCCGAAGAGGTCAAGGCTTTACACACGGCTTACATTGACGCCGGTGCCGAAATAATCACTACCAACACGTTTCGTACAAACCCTGCCTTGTTGGAAATTTCTTCCTATGACTTTGATTTAAGGGACTTTGTATTTCAATCAGTAGAAATAGCAAAAGAAGCAGTTGAAGGGAAGGACATCCTTATTGCCGGTTCCAACGCTCCTGCGGAGGACTGCTACCAAAAAGAAGTAACATTGAGCAAAGAAAAAATAATTTACAATCATTCAAAACATATTGAATTACTTTGGGAAGCAGGAGTAGATTTCATTTTAAACGAAACCCAAAGTCACTTGTTCGAAATTAAATTTGTTTCGGAGTTTTGCGAAAGGAACGACATCCCTTTCGTAACCAGCCTTTTCTTTGACGGAAATCTTAACTTACTAAGTGGCGAACCTTTAACCGCTGGAATTGAGACAGTGCTTGCTCACAATCCCATTGCGGTAAGTTTTAATTGTATTTTACCTCAAACGTTTAAGAAATTTTTCCACGGTTTTGATTTGAATTTCAATTGGGGATTTTACTTTAACTGCGGCGGTGAAAATTACGAGGACAAAGAAATCATCTCCGCGATTACACCGGAGAAATACATTGAAAAAATCAAAGACATAGTTAACGAAAGTATTGTTTTTATTGGGTCTTGCTGTGGTTCCACTCCAGCGCACACGGCAGCAATTAGAAAATTTTTGGAGGAGAGTTTTGAAAGTTAAAGCTCCTGCTAAAATAAACATCGGGTTAAACATTGTTCGTAAAAGGCAGGACGGTTACCACGACCTTGAAACTTTATTTTACCCGTTGAAAAATCTTTACGATGTTATTTTAATCGAAGAGAGTAAATCTCTCGAAATATTTACCGACTCCTCAGTTCTAAAAACACGCGAAGATAATTTAATTTACGGAGCAGTTAAACTTCTAAGTGAAGAAATTGGGAAAGAAATAAATGTTAAAATAAATCTCGAAAAAAATATTCCAATCGGCGGTGGTTTGGGCGGTGGAAGTTCCGACGCAGCGGCTACGTTGATTGCAACTAACAAGTTTTTAAATTTAGGCATTTCACTTTCACGACTTGCAGAGCTTGCACTGCAATTAGGTTCCGACGTACCCTTTTTTCTCGAAGCCCAACCGGCTTTCGGTTTTTCACGGGGAGAAATTCTACAAAAAGCTCGGATAACAATAGACCTCCCAATTTTATTGGTCAATCCCAACATTCACATTTCCACATCAGAAGCGTTTTCCAAAATTACACCTCTCAAACCGGAACAATCGCTTAAAAATATTATTTCCGGATTTCCACACCCTAATTTCTGGAAAGGGAGGATCACTAATGATTTTGAGAATATTTTGTTCGACGAATTCCCTATTTTGAAAAATATTAAATCCCAGCTTTATGCAAGCGGCGCACTTTTTGCTTTAATGAGCGGGACAGGTTCAACGGTTTACGGAATTTTTAACGATAAGGGCAATGCCGTACATGCACAACAAAAGTTTTCAAACCACTATTGGACGAAAATAGTTTGACCTAATATGAATGAGAAAGCAAATTCATACGATAATTTTGCATTAAAGAAGAAGGCAATTTTTCTGTCTTTGTTCTTCGGACTTTTAATGCTCGTCATTAAAATTACGGCGTATTTAATCACCGGTTCCAGCGCCATTTTTTCCGATGCAGCAGAATCCATTGTTCATGTAATTGCCACCGGAATGGCTGTTTACAGTGTTCTGCTAAGTGCCAAACCGCCGGACGAATCTCATCTTTACGGGCACGGCAACATTGAATATTTTTCCGCCGGCATTGAAGGAAGCCTAATTATTGTAGCGGCAATAGCAATAATTTACAATTCCGTTACAACCATTATTCAAGGCACTCATCCCGAAGAACTTGATTACGGAACTATTCTAATCGGCATTGCGGGAATAATAAATTTAATCCTCGGACTTTATTTAATCCGTAAAGGGAAATTGACAAATTCCTTAGCGCTTGTGGCTGACGGCAAGCATGTGCTCACGGATTCTTACACAAGCATCGGCATCGTTGTTGGATTAATATTGGTGCTCATTACACAGCTTTACATACTTGACCCGGTAATAGCTTTGTTCGTTGCCGTAAACATCCTTGTAACGGGCTACAAATTAATTAGGGAATCTGTCGGGGGGCTGATGCACGAGACGGATAAAGAGATGCTAACCGCGATAGTAAACATCTTTAACAAAATCAAAAGAAGTTATTGGATTGATTTGCACCAGCTTCGTTTTTGGAAATCGGCAGATTGGGTCTTCATTGATTTCCACCTCTCGGTACCTTATTATTTTACGGTTAAAGAAATTCACCGTGAGGAAGATTTTATTAGCGAAAAAATTTCCGAAGTAATTCCAAGTTCGGACGTTCGAATTCATTTCGATTATTGCGAAGAAATACTTTGCACTTACTGCGATTACGAAGAATGTAAATACCGATTGAAGCCTAAAACAAAAAATCTGATGTGGGACATTAAAAAAGTAATTGGCAGCCCGGTAAACAAATAATTATCGCAAGCCTTGAGGTTAATTAATAAAGGGATTGTGGTGCTTCTCGTAACCTATTGTGGTCTCTTCCGTGTGCCCGGTATAGACTACGGTTTCGTCAGGTAAATTAAAAAGCTTTTGCTTGATCGAGCCTATCAATACTTTTTGATCCCCGCCCCAGAAATCCGATCTCCCGATTGATTCTTTAAACAAAACATCACCGCTAAAAAGAATATTAAATTCTTTAATGTAAAGACAATATTCGCCGGGTGTGTGTCCCGGAGTAAAAATAGGAGTTATTTGTATTCCGCCGAGAGTAATTTCCTTCGCATCTTCAAAAGTCAGTTCCGGTTCCGGTGATTCTTTGATTTTCATTTCAAACATCAGCCCTTGATTACCAAGATTGTAGAGCAGCGGCAAATCCTTTTCCGGTACAATAAAAATAGGATTAAATTTTTCCTTTACAAATCTGTCGCCTAAAACGTGGTCGATGTGACAATGAGTATTCAGCAAATATTTCACACTTAATTCGTTCTCCGAGATGAAATCGGAAAGTTCCTTTTCTTCTTTTTCGTTTGAACATCCGGGGTCAATTATTGCCGCTTCTTTATTTATCTCATCCCACACTACAAATGTGTTTACATTAAAAGGGCTGAATACAAACTTTTTTATTTTAATCATTTTTGGCTTCTCTTCTTCTTAAAGTATTTCAAATTAAATTTCACTTTTTAAATCGTCTATCAACTTTGAAATTGGTCTTACGTATTCTTTAAGTCCGACATGTTTGACGGCGTGTTTAAGTATTCTGCTTTCGTCCGGCAAATAAAAAACGTGTCTTTGTCCTCCCAATTGAACTACTTTTTCATCCGAAAGATCTTCATCATAAACAACCACATGGAACAAATATTTAATTTTAAAATTACTCAGAATGTTTCCTTCCGCACTGCTAAGTTGTTTCCAACGTTCTCGAATTGTTCTTTTACAAGAAATCCCAATATACCATTTGTCTCTTGTAAGGATCCATTTGTCTATTTCAATGTCGGCACGGAAGTGTTCGGGTTTCTGGTGAGTTGGAATTTCGAAAAAATCAAGTATGAAAGAAGTAACATCTTCCAGACTGCCACCTGCTCTTGTTTTCCGTTTCTGTCCCACCCTTCGTTCAAATTCCTGAACAAATGCCGTAAGAATAATATCCTTGTCAGTTTCCGAAAGATTTAATTTTTCTTTTAGTAAAACTCTAAGAATTGTAAACGCCCGAACTATTTCCGCTCGCTCTGCGGTTAAAGAGCCCTTCACTCCCAAGTCGTCCCAAAGCTTAATAATCGTTCCTAATCCTTGCAGTCCTTTTACCTCCAAAAAAGATTTTGCAAAATTTAGAGTAAACTCTTTGTCATCATTAGGAATATTCTGAATGGCTTGATTAATGGGGATCATTACATTTTCACAAGTTAGGATAAATACTTCAATGTCTTCTATTGTTTGAATAATATTGTTTAAGTCTTCTATTAGTTTATCGACCCTTTTAATTCTTGAATGAGCATTCTTAAATCTGTTTAGAAGAATGGTATTTAAGGAATGTTTCTGCAATTCAAGAATTTCTTTTTTCTTGAGATTTTTATTTTCTTGAGCAATTACTCTCAAGGTAGAGGCAATTAATGAAAGTAGTTTACTATCGGTGCCAACCCCACCATACTTGTCCGTATTAATTAGCATTCTGGCAAACCAATAAACGTTCTGCCATTTGTTTTCAATCAGAGAAATATCTTTTTTCATTGTAAAGTTTTAGAAAAATTAAGATGAATTAGCTCTCTTTCTTCTTTAATTCTTTTTTCCGCCATTTCACAATACTCGTGTGAAATTTCTACTCCGATGTAATCACGTTCATTTCTAATAGCTGCAATCGCTGTTGTGCCCGAACCCATAAAAGGGTCTAAAATAATTTTGGCATTTGTTGAAGAAATTATTCTTTCAACAAGTGCAACGGGGAAAGGTGCAGGATGCGGATTATTCATTTCTTGCTTTATTTCCCAAACATCTCCCACTGAATTAGCTTTGGGAATTAATTTGAAAGCTGGTTTTGCAATTAAGTAAATTACTTCGTAGGTTGGTAAAAAGTACCCTGGGTTAAAATTTATTCCGCCTTTTCTTTTCCAAATAATTATTTGACGTACCGGAAAGCCATTCACAATCTCCTGCCTGTCCTGAAGCAATCCGTTCTGCACTCTCCATTTGTGATTATAAAAAATAGCTCCGTCCTCTTTAATTACTCTAAGCATTTCTTCCAAACATTTTCTCTGCCAGTCAACATACTCGTCGTAAGGCAGATCATCGCTGTGTGTAGCATAGCCTTTCATTAAGGCTGCGTTAGACCACTTTCCTTTGCTTCCGTTTTTTAATCCGTTTCCCGTAGAATTTTTTAAATTGTACGGAGGGGAAGTTACTACCAAGTCAATGCTTTCCGCCGGTAATTGTTGCATTACCTCGTAGCAATCTCCTTCTATTATTTTGTTAATAAAATCTTCTAACAACTTGTTACCTTAAATTAAAATAATTTAAAAATCACTTTTTAATTTAACAAATTTTTCCCTCCGATTAAAAGTCAAATTCTTCCCTCAACTAAAATTTTCCTTAATTCTGCTTTGAAGTTTTGAAATGTAATTATTGTAATTGTCTTTTGTTTCTTCAACGGAATCCCCGCCGAATTTAATTAAGAAATGTTTTGCAATCACAAAGGCGATCATTGATTCCGCGATAACGGCACAAGCCGGTACGGCTGTAAAATCGCTGCGTTCTTTTCTTGCTGTTACTTTTCGCATTGTGTGTAAGTTTACCGTTTCTATCGGTGACATTAAAGTAGCAATAGGTTTCATCGCGGCACGTACAACAATAGGAAGCCCGGTTGAAATTCCCCCTTCAATTCCGCCTGCTCGGTTTGTCTCACGAGTGAACGTCTTGCCACGTTTTACAATTACATCGTGAACTTCCGAGCCTGTCTTATTTGCAAGTGAAAATCCTCCTCCTATTTCAACGCCTTTAACGGCATTAATCGACATAATAGCATGTGCAATGTCAGCATTTAATTTTACGTCGTAATGGACGAAACTGCCCAAACCGACGGGGAGACCGGTAGCAACGACGTAAAACGAACCGCCGAGAGTGTCTCCCTTAGCTTTGGCTTCGTTAATCTTTTCAATTATTAATTCTTCCTGTGCTTTTTCCAAAACACGAACTTGACTTTTATCAGCTTCTTGGGAAAGTTTCCAAGCGTCTTTCAAATGAACGTTACTACCTTCAAGTAATTCCCTGCCCAAATTTTCCGAAGGAAAAATCCCCCCGATATTTTCTACAAAACTGCCGACTTTAATTCCGAACAGTTCCAAAAATTTTCTTGCAACCGAACCCACGGCAACACGAGCAGCGGTCTCTCTTGCACTTGAGCGTTCAATCGAATTGCGGATGTCGTTAAAATTGTATTTTGTTACGCCTACCAAATCCGCATGACCCGGGCGCGGTACTACGATTTTTTCAATAGGTTCGTCTGACTCACCGACGGACATTTTAACCTGCCAATTTTGCCAATCTTTATTTTTAATTAAAAATGAAATCGGAGAGCCGAGAGTTTTCCCGAATCTAACGCCCGAAAGTATTTCCGCTTTGTCGGTTTCTATTTTCATTCTTCCTCCGCGTCCGTAACCCAACTGTCGGCGGGCAAGGTGTGAATTCACATATTCTTCAGTTAAAGGAATATTAGCCGGTAAGCCCTCCACTATTGCTGTCAAACTTTTACCGTGGGATTCTCC
>WFQV01000006.1 GCA_015486905.1 Melioribacteraceae bacterium
CAATTAACCGTATTTGTAGGGACAGCTCGTCCCGCATATGCGGGATCCCTTCAGTAGCAGGAATTGAATAATTAATTGTTGTTGTCGGATTGAAGGGATTCGGGTAATTTTGAGTTAATTCAAATTTAGTTGGTAATTCGGAATTTAAGTTAACTTCCACAACATCAGAATACTCAAATCCGCCGTCAATGTCTATTTGTTTTAGTCTGTATTTAACAGTGCCGCTAAGTTTATCAGTATCAATAAAGCTATAATCTTTAGGAGAATTACTGTTTCCGTGTCCCGCAACAAAACCAATGTTCTCCCACTTACTTTTTCCTTTTGCCTTTTTCCTTTGAACTTGAAACCCGTAATTATTTACTTCCGTTGCCGTTTGCCAATTTAAGATTATTTGGTTTTGAGCAACTTTTGCCGTGAAGGAGGTTAGTTCTACGGGAAGAGGGGTATCCAAATTTCCAACAGTTACATTTGAAAATCCAGCGTAATAATTTGTTGTTTCTACGTAATAAGCTGCGTTCTCCGCCACTTCCGCTTCGGTTGGAAGCTCTTCCCAGCTTGTAGTTGTAGTATTATAGTGATAAATTTTTCTTGTGTCTGTAAATTGTGACTTTGCTTCGGCGGTGTAATATAATCTTATTTTAACCTTATCTCCGCCAACGGAACTGACGTTCCAATATTTACCGATGTGCGCATAACCATCCGGAAAGTTCGGCGGGTCGTCCAAACTTGGTTGAAAAGTTACGGTAGATCCGTTACCGAATTCCGAAAGCGCCGCGAAAGCATAACCGGTATTAAAGTTTCCCGCCCAGCTGTTATCGCAAGCGGGAGCAATTTGGTCTGTATTAACATACTCGTAAGCGCCGATATCTACAATTGTTTCCCCGCCTTCGGGAATGTCAGTCGTTGTTAAACTTCCTGCGTCAATACAAGGCGAGGTGGACTGAAGGTGGTAATCGTTTCCGTTAGGATTTACAAACTTCGGGTCTTTAGTTGTAATGCAATTTGTTAGAGTTACATAATTACTTCCGTTTCCCGAATTGTCTTTAAACAAGCAATTTTCAGCTACAACGTTTGGTGTGGAAGGCTGTCTATCAATTGCATAAATTCCACCGTTGCTATGGTCATGATTGATAAATACATTATTTTTAATTGTGATATTTTCATCAGTAGCATATATTGCCTCACCGCGATCTTTAGGACTGCTTGTATAGGTCTGTCCGGAAGTGTAATTCCCGTCAAAAACATTGTTTGTTATCACCGTGCCTGAATGGGCGTAAATTGCTCCCCCATAACTCCCTGACAAAGATGTAGATTGATTTACCGAACAGATGTTTTGTTTAAAAATATTTCTTGTGATTGTGCTGGCGCCTCCTTCGTAAATAGCTCCGCCATTTCCTGGCTGACTCGTAGTGCTTGTATTTGTTGCAATATTATCATAAAACAGATTATTCGTAATAATGCAAGCTGTTCCACCATGAGCAATTGCTCCTCCCCTACATTGACCGCTTTTAGATCCGTAATTTGAAATAAAGCGATTATTTGTAATTGTTAAGGCATCTTCACAATAAATTGCTCCACCGCCAGCATCTTCGCCGGCATTACCGTTTGTCATTTTAAATCCGCGTATTATCATTTCGTCCGTTGACGAACCCGAAGAACCTGTAATTTTAAAAATTCTGCAAACTTCGTTTCCGTCAAGGATACACCTAACCGAATTATAAACCGCTGCGGCGTACGTGTTATCGTTAGCTATTCTGGCCGAAGTAATTCGCAAGTGTTTATTGACTATCGAAATGTTTGAAGCCAATGTGTAAGTTGTAGTACCGCCAGGGTTGTAGCCGACAAGAATGTCGTCGCCCGAACTGGCTGCGTTAACAGCATCCTGGATGCTGTTGTAGGCGGTTGCCCAACTGTTTCCGTTTGTATTATTTCCACCCGGCGATACAAACCAAGTTGTTTGGGCAAAGACCAAACTTTGTAAAAAAAGAAGAAAAAGCAACAAAATGTTTTTTACTTCGTCACCCTTATTTTGTTTAAGTGATAGCATAATTTTTCCTCCCTGAATTGTTAAAATATTGTAAACAACTAAACGCTAAATAAGGAATGGAAGAGATTAATACAACAACATTAGTATGTAGGTATTACCCGCTCATGAATTTTGAATTATGAATGTTTAATGTTGAATTTTTTTTCTAATTAAAAAGTCGGGGATTAATTTTCTGCGTTCTTTGCGGAAATCCTTTGCGACCTCTGCGTGGAAAAATATTCCTTAAATTGCTTACAACATTCTGTTAAGAAATTATTCTCTTCCTTATTTATTAAACTCTTTACTCATCAATTCCGCCCTTGAACTAATATGCAG
>WFQV01000007.1 GCA_015486905.1 Melioribacteraceae bacterium
CTTAAAAATTTTGCGAAGGAATGGAATATTAAAAACGGTTTCGTAAAAGAAAAAGTACGGCACGCCGGGGAGGGCAAGAAAATTCAACAAGCATCCTGGTGGAGCCAAAACGTTGCTACTCCTTTGGAGAAAGTTCTGAAAAAATATTTCGGTCCGAAATTAAAACCTGTTCGGAAGGACAACATGGCAGGCAACATAGCTTTCCTTTATTTTAACCTTTCACGAAAACCGCCGACAGGGAAAGAGATAGTAGTAACTTTCGGAAGTGAAGGAGGGGATAAATCTATTGCACTAAAAGAAGGTGTCCGATTTACTTTCAACGAAAAGAACTGGAATAAATCAGCGCTTGCCGTAATTCAACTTGACCCGAAACTTAAAAAGATAACCAGCGCGTCATTTGCCGCAAGAGCGGGCAATGTAAAATTGGCGTGGGTTGTTACTTTCACTTTCCTCGCGGCTCTGTTCTTTCTCTTTTTCATTTACCACAAATTTATTTTGCCTTACCCAGACAGCGACAAACCGGCGGTTAGAACAACTCTGCAAAATTTCTTCTCGGAATTCTTGCGAACCTTTGTCGTTTTTTTCAAAAAGAAAAACATTTGGATTGGGCTTACTTTTATTTTACTTTACCGCCTCGGTGAATCGCAGCTTGTCAAACTTGCTTCTCCTTTTATGCTGGATGCGCGGGAAGTTGGCGGACTCGGATTAACAACCGGCGATGTGGGAATGATTTACGGTACTGTCGGCATACTCTTTTTAACTATCGGTGGTTTGCTCGGCGGTTGGGTGGCATCCCGGAACGGCTTGAAATATTGGCTTTGGTGGATGTTGATTTCAATTAACATTCCCGACGTGGTTTATATTTACCTTTCTTACGTACAACCTACGTCGATGTTTGTCATTAGCACTTGCGTTGCTTTCGAGCAAATTGGTTACGGTTTCGGTTTTACTGCTTTTATGCTTTACATGATTTACATTTCGGAAGGGGAATTTAAAACGGCACATTTTGCAATAGCCACGGGCTTTATGGCTCTTGGCATGATGGTGCCCGGAATGTTCAGCGGCTGGCTGCAGGAAATAATTGGCTACCAGCACTTTTTTATTTGGGTGGTTATTGCTACAATCCCTGCTTTTATTGTTGCAAAGTTCGTTCCCATTGACCCTGAATTCGGAAAAAAGGAAAACGGAGGAAACAAATAATGGCTTCAAAATTAATTAAAATTTCGCTTCTTGTTTTAATCGTCGTTGCAATCCCGATTGCTTTCTTTACAAGCATCCAAACGGATTCGGCGGATTGCAACATTGTCTTTCCAATTAGCTCCGAGGCAATGAATAAAATTAATAATGAGATTAAAAAAATGACTCTTCTTGAAAAATGTGCGCAGTTAGTTTACCCTTACGCAGATAGTTACGATACTTCTTCGACTTCCGAACTGAGGGCCAAAATGATTTCCGCTGTAAAGAAATTTCACGTAGGCGGATTCGTGTTCTTTGCCGGGGATGCCGAAAGTCAAATTAAAATAATTAATTCCTTGCAAAAATCCACCGACGTGCCCCTTTTAATTTCGGCGGATTACGAAAACGGTCCCGGCATGCGTTTGGATGACCTTCCGAAGTTTCCAACCAACATGGCGCTCGCTGCTGCGGACGACCCGGATTTAACTTTCCTTGCCGCACGTGCAACGGCAAAGCTGGGTAAACTTTCAGGCGTTTACCAAAATCTCGCTCCCCTTGTGGATGTCAATACCGATGCGAGTAATCCAATTATTAATGTGCGTGCTTTTTCCGAAGACCCTTACAAAGTTTCCGTCCATGCTGCCGCTTACATCCGCGGCTTGAACAGTCTAAAGATGATTTCCACGGCAAAGCATTTCCCCGGGCATGGTTCAACCGAGCTGGATTCTCACAATCAAATGCCGGTGGTTAAAAATTCTAAGTACGATTTTGAAAAGAACGATTTAATTCCTTTCCGCGAAGCAATTGAAGCCGGAGTAAAAGCAATAATGGTTGGACATTTGCAAGCGCCGGCTTACGAACCCGATAAGGATTTGCCCGCAACACTTAGTAAAAATGTAGTTACAAAGTTGCTTAGGAAAAAGCTGGGATTCGAGGGATTAATAGTAACCGATGCAATGGACATGGGCGCAATTACGAACAAATATTCCCCGGACGAAGCCGCAGCCTTGGCTGTAGAAGCAGGGAACGATTTGGTGCTCTATCCCGAGGATGACTCGGCTGCCGTTTACGGAATTTACAATGCGGTTAAGTCCGGTAAAATCAGTAAAGAAAAAATCGACGAGTCTGTACGCCGAGTTTTGGAAGCAAAAACTTGGGCCGGACTTTATGAGAATTCAAAGGGGAATTACCGACAGCTGAAAAAAGAATTAGCCACTAAAAAATATGACAGAATAGCACGGGAAATAGCCGAGCGTTCCGTTACTTTGATAAAGGATGAAAACAATATTTTACCGGTTGACCCCGATAAAATCTACTCGGCATCAGTACTTGCTTTAACCGACTTCACGCTTAAAGAAGAATTAAAAGTCTCGCTTCCTTTCGATGATTTAATAGTAAAGCACTTCAACTACACTAAGAAATTCAAATTTTATGAAAAATCCAAAAAGAGAGATTACGACGTTGCTTACCGGTTTGCAAGGAAAGCAAAAATTATTTTTATCCCGGTGTTCTTGAACGTAAAATCCTACAAGGGTTCAATTGACTTGCCGCGGAATTACAAAGAGTTCATTTGGAAAGTTCTAAAGATGCGGAAATCCACAATAATAGTTAGTTTTGGCAATCCCTACATTTTGAAGGATTTTCCGAAAGCTCCCGCCTACCTCTGTACTTACAGCAGTTCGCCCGCTTCGCAATATGCCGCTTACGATGCAATCCTCGGGCACATTAAAATCGAAGGCAAATTGCCGGTTTCTATTCCCGGAACCCATTTTGGAATAGGGAGCGGAATTGTAAAAGAGAGCAAAGGATTGTACTTTCCCAAAGGCACGCAGGACACGCTTTACAATTTTGCCAAAGTTGATTCTTTAATGAACAATGCTATTAGGGATTCCGTTTTCCCGGGAGCCGTTCTGCTCGTTGCAAAAAGGGGAAGAGTGATTCTTTACAAACCTTACGGCAGACAGACTTACGACAAGAACGGTATTCCCGTTACAACCGGCTCGATATTCGATTTGGCTTCCGTAACCAAGGTTGTCGCTACAACATCCGCCGCAATGATGCTTTACGATGAAGGCAAGCTCGACCTCGACGCTCCGGTAGTTCGTTACCTGCCACAATTCGGAAATAACGGTAAGGATAAAATTACCGTTAGAAATTTACTTCTGCACAATTCGGGACTGCCGGCTTGGGTGCCTTTCTACAAAAAGCTAAAAACTCCAAAACAGGTAATCGATTCGATAATGAACATTCATCTCGATTTCCCTCCGGGAGCGAAATACCAATACAGCGATTTGGGAATGATTACTCTCCAAAAAATCATTGAAAAAATTACAGGTACGACAATCGACAAGTTTTTGAAAAAGAGATTATTTAAACCGTTGGGGATGAACCATACAATGTACAATCCTCCGGCAAAATATTGGTATTACTGCATGCCGACCGAAAACGATACTTACTGGCGAATGGAACAAATGAAAGGCAAAGTCCACGACGAAGCAGCGTATCTGCTTGGCGGCGTTGCAGGTCATGCCGGACTGTTTTCCACTGCATCAGATGTTGCAAAGCTTGTTTACACTGTGCTTAATCACGGAAATTACGGAGGACTTCAACTCTTTAAACCTTCTACTGTTGACAATTGGACTACGAAGCAAACAGACCAAAGCACCCGTGGATTGGGGTGGGACACTAAATCTCGCGTGCACTCATCTTTCGGTACAAAGTTCTCTATGAACTCCTTCGGGCATACGGGTTTTACAGGCACGTCCGTTTGGGCTAACAAGGATACAAAGGTACTTGTAGTACTGCTTACAAACCGTGTTTACCCGACGCGAAAGAACAGAAAAATAATTAAGTTCCGCCCGAAAATACACGATGCTATTTATGATGCGGTTGTCAACGACGTTAAGTAGAAAAAGCAAAACTTTTTTGGAAATAAAAAAACTTTAAAAACAGGACCGATTGAGACCGCTCCCATGGTTTTATAGTATTGTCGCTCAAATTTTTTTTGTCAAAAAATTTTTGCTGTGAAGTTTTTAATTCATAATTCAAAATTCATCATTCATAATTGCGGCTTGCCGCGATATGTTTGCGTGGTTTTCCGGACTAAAATCCGTAGTTAATCCAATACCAATCTGTGTAAATCCCGTATCAATCCGTGTCATCCGTGTTCTATTTTTCCCTTTGCTATCAACGAATATTTCTGCAAAGGAAAAAGATTTGAGTAAAGGTGGATTTGGGTATATGTGCAGCAAAGTTCAAAATATGAACTAAATTAAATTTGATTATGTACCCTCTTAATCATTATGTTTAGATGCTTTTTTGAGATTTAGTTGATTAATCATTAGGGTTTTATGAAAAAAATTCTTTTATGGGTTATTGCTTTTTTTGTAACGCTTCTTTTCGCCTATTACCAAAGAGTTACCGGCCCTTCCTACCCTATGAAATTCGACAAACAAATAAATAACGTTGAAGTTAAAGGACATTTGCTTCGCAGCGGATATTCGAATGAAGATGCAAAGGTTGAAATTTCTCTCTCCTCACCGGAAGCCGCAGGAATACTTTATTACAAAAGATTCAAAACAACCGACAAATTCACACCGGTTGAAATGAAAAGAGAAGGTAATAAGCTATTTGCTTATTTGCCCAAGCAACCGCCTGCGGGAAAATTGGAATATTACATTGAATTAAATATCGGCGGTGAAAAAGTAACCCTGCCCGATGAACACGTGGTGATTCGTTATAAGGGTGAGATTCCGCTTGCGGTTTTAATTCTACATGTGCTCTTTATGTTCACTGCGTTCTTCCTTTCAATGCGGACCGGCTTGGAGTACTTCAACAAAGAGCCCAACGTCCTACCGTTGTTGAAGTGGACGCTTGTATTTCTTATCTTCGGCGGATTTGTCCTCGGTCCCATCGTTCAGTATTATGCTTTCGGCGCTTTCTGGACGGGCTTCCCATTCGGGCACGATTTAACCGATAATAAAACGGCTATAGCAATATTAGGCTGGCTATGGGCTTATTACAAAATTCACAAAGGTGCCAACCCTAGGAAATGGGCTTTGATTGGCTCGATTATTTTAATTTTGGTTTATTTAATTCCACACAGCGTTTTGGGTAGTGAGTTAAAATATCAAAATGCTGACAGCGTAAAAACCGTTTCGCAAAAAGTGATTGCAAAATAAAATTAGGAAGGAAACGATGAAAACGAAATCATTAATTTTTGCTTTGTTATTCTCGTTCTTGAGTCTATCGGCACAGGAACTAACTCAAACCTTTCTCTCCCTTAAAAATACGGGGGTTGAAGAGTTCAGACAGACCTACCCCAAGTACGACGGGCGCGGAACGATTATCATCATTCTTGATACCGGCGTGGATATGGGCGTACCCGGTTTAACCAAAACCACAACAGGTGAAGTTAAAGTGATTGACGTACAGGATTTCACCGGCGAAGGAGATATTAAACTTTACAAAGCTGACACCGAAGAAGACAATGACACGCTCTTCTTTGTTAACGAAGATATGAATTACAAAGTTGCAGGCGCCGGTAAAATGCCGCTTAAATCGGTTGACGATAATTATCTAATAGGTCGGATAACCGAAAAACAGTGGCAAAATTCAAGTGCGGGAACAACCGACGTAAACGGCAACGGTACTACGGGCGATGTTTTCTACGTAGTGGTTTTTAAGACGAAAGATAAATCCGGCGAATATTGGGTCGCCTTCTTCGATACCAATTCAAACGGAGACGTTTCGGATGAAAAACCCTTGCGCGATTACAAAGTACGTTACGACACTTTCCAAATTCCCAATGCTAACGGCTTACCCAACTTTACTTTTGCGGTTAATATTTTCCCTAAAGAAAACAGATTGTCATTGTTTTATGACGACGGTGCTCACGGAACGCATTGCGCCGGCATAGCCGCCGGTAACAAAATCGGAGGCAGCGATTTTTACGGTGTGGCACCGGGCGCTAAAATAATCGCTCTTAAACTCGGCAACAACAATTTCTCCGGCGGAGCAACCGTCACTGAAAGCATGAAGAAAGCCTATCTTTATGCTGACAAAGTTTCGAAAGAACGTAAAGAACCGTGCATCATTAATATGAGTTTCGGAATCGGTTCGGAAATTGAAGGCAGAAGCGAAATGGAAGAATTTCTCGAGAACCTT
Organism: Melioribacteraceae bacterium; assembly: GCA_015486905.1. GTDB lineage: Bacteria > Bacteroidota > Ignavibacteria > Ignavibacteriales > Melioribacteraceae > WFQV01. The sequence continues at coordinate 6,343 of WFQV01000007.1, forward strand.
GTTAAAGAGAACCCTTATCTTTACATCTCGACATCCAACGGCAACGATGGGCCCGGTATTTCCACAACGGGCTTGCCGGCAGCCACTAGTTCAATCTTATCTTCCGGCGCCGTGCTTGCACAAGAGGTCGGGCGTGACCTTTACGATGCGGCTTTGGACAGGGACATTATTCTTTACTTCTCTTCACGCGGTGGCGAGGTTGCAAAACCTGACGTCGTGTCTCCCGGTGCTTGCGTTTCTACCGTGCCAAATTGGATTAATGCCGACAGGTTCTGGGGGACGAGTATGGCTTCCCCTTATTCGGCGGGTGTGATGTCGCTTCTGCTAAGTGCATTCAAAGCCGAATATCCTAAAGTAAAAATTCCTTCGCGGTTACTTTACAAAGCCTTGCGTGAAAGCGCCGTTTGGCAGAAAGGCTACACGCACTTGGACCAAGGCGGTGGATTAATTAACGTAATGAACGCCTACAAACTGATGAAGAAATGGATTAAAGAAGGTGAAATTAAGAAGTTCGAGACGTACACAACTTCCGCTTTTGCTCAGACGATGCCGGATTTTCACGCACCTGCTCTTGACATCCGAAACGGAAATTTCCTGACGGGTGATGAAACATTTGCATTTAAAGTTACGCGGGATAATTTCATCGGCAAGAAAAGATTTTTCAGAATATTTAAAC
>WFQV01000008.1 GCA_015486905.1 Melioribacteraceae bacterium
AAAGCACAAAGATAGCGGTTAACATCTTTAATGGCTTTTTCTGAATCTTAAAAATCCAGATCATAAATGTAGCGCTAATCGTCATCGTAGCGGTTACCGCCAAACCGTAAGCCGCTGCAAGGTTATCCGATTTCTTAAATAGGAAAACCATAAAAAGCACAGCGATTAAAAGCATCCAGTTTACAGAAGCAATGTAAATTTGAGACTTTAAATGTGTTGAAGTGTATTTTATTTTCATCAAAGGGAAAATGTGTATGTTGATTCCCTGGTAAACCAAGGACATTATCGCACTAATCATTGCTTGAGATGCAATAATCGTAGCGAGCAAAGTCAATATTAAAAAGGGAACATAGAGTACGGATGAGTAAGAACGGACCAAAGAAAACAAAATCGATTCAGCCTCGCCATGATTAAGTAAAAATACGCCCTGCCCAAAATAGTTGACTAATAAAGCTATCGAAACAAAATACCAAGCATGTCTAATGGGGTCACGGCCCAAGTGACCCATATCGGCATACAGAGCCTCACCACCGGTTGCACACAAAATCACTTCACTCAGCACAAAGAAACCCGCCAAACCGTTGTGTATCATAAAATTAATTGCGTAATGCGGACTAACCGCAAGTAGAATTCCCGGCATGTGGATTATCTGAAGAACACCCGTAACGAAAAGCGTCGTAAACCACAATACCATTATCGGGCCAAAAGAAGAAGAGACCTTATCCGTCCCTTTGTATTGAACCATAAATAATAATACGGTAATTATACTTGTAATAATAATCACCGTCGAAGTGCTTATTTCACCTATCCCCGGAATAAACCTGAGTCCTTCCACAGCCGAAAGGATACTGATTGCAGGTGTAATAACGCCGTCGCCCATCAAAAGCGAAACCCCAATGTAACCGAGGAAACCGGCAAAAGCGGCTTTTCTACCTTTCTTTAAATAATTTGTAATTATCTCTTTGAGAACAATAATTCCGCCTTCGCCTTTAATACTTAAGCTCATGGCAAGAACACCGTACTCTAAAGTTACAAGAATAACCAAAGCCCAGAAAATTAAGGACAACACACCGAAAAGATTTTCTTTAGTCGGTTGAAGAAGAACAAAAACAACTGTGATTGTGTAAATAGGACTTGTTCCGATATCTCCGAAAACAAGACCCATTGCTTGAACAATTTCTTTAAATGATGAAAACTTACGGGATTCTTTCATTTACCGCCTTCTTTTTAAGAATCATTAAATGAAATAATAAAACAATAAAATAATAGTTGGAATTAAAATATTATCCCAATTTGCCGGACTTAAAGCTTCAATAAATACGGCGATTACCGCAGAATAAAATAAAACCTCGTAATTAGCCGTGCCTGTTAAAAGTAAATTAAATACAACCGCTCCCAAAAAGCCGAAGACAAAAAAACCGATACTGCCTTCAATTGATTTTTCCGAGAGGATTTTGTACTTGTGTTTTCCAAATCTTTTACCTATTACCGGTGCTGTGCCGTCGCCCCAGCCTAAAAACCCCATTGCAGTAATAGCCGCCGTTTGGTAGAAAAAAACGGTTCCGAGAATATCCATTACAATAGTAAAATACAAAGGCCCTTTGAGCAGTTCTTTTCTGTCACCCGTTCTCGTCATTGTTTTAACCGCTTCGTCATCTTCACCGGCAGTTAACCCTTTAATTAAAAGCAGCAAAGTCCACAAAGCCGCCGGCGCAATATTCAAATATTTCGTCCAATTGCTTGCATCGTAAAGAGGCCAAAAAATCAACCATGAACCTGCTGCGATGTGAACAATCTTCCTGGAAATATCCTGCGGGAAACCTTTCTTAACAGCATAGTTCATTATTCCCACTACCGCAAAGACGTAAACAAAGCCCAAGAGGGTAACTAAAATATTTTGAATAGTTGGCGACATTTATTCCATCACAGTAACAATGAAAGCGTCTTTAAATTCTTTCATTTTCCACAGGGCGTCACGAACTTTCTCGGCTTCATCTCTTGTCCTGAAGAAAGGAAGACGTACAACGAAAAGTTTTACCTTTTCATTGTAGGTAACGTTCATCGGGAAAGTAATTTTATCTTCGCTTAATTTTACAAATCTTTCAGCTCTTGCTTTGGTTGTAAATGCCCCTACTTGAACAAAATATTTTACGTTCTTAGTTAAAAGAACTTTGTTTAAATTTTGCCCGGAAACGCTTGACGTGTCTGCAGCCATCGAGCTATCCTTTTTTGCGCTTGCAGTATCTAATTGTGTTGTTACGTTGTCAAAAACGTAAACCTTCGCGGGTTTTGTGGTACTCTCGGTAGATTTTTGAGTTTGCTCCGTTGAAGCGCAAGCGTAAATAATGAAACCAAGTAATAATATTGCAGCTGTTCTCATTTTAACTCTTTTGGGAAAGGGGCGCTTAAAGCGCCCCGATATTATTAGAATACAATATTGTCCAACGAATGTGGCGGAATCAAAGGTATTCCGTATTTGTTGAATTTAATCTTTTTCGCCAAGATGATGCTTCCCGGAATGGTAGAGACATCAACTTCCGGAATTTTAGCACCGAATGCTTTGTTAATTGTTTTAATAAACTGATTTGCAACAATAGCGTAACCTTGATTTGTCGGGTGAACACCGTCAACGCCAAATATCCCACCTTCGATATACTTAGTGGAAAATTTCAAGCCATTCGTTTGATAGCCGTTTACCGCAACATTATTAAAAAACGAGTAAATATCAACCAAAGCAAAATTATCGTGTGC
>WFQV01000009.1 GCA_015486905.1 Melioribacteraceae bacterium
CCCCTGCATTTTGCGGGGTAAACACTTCAGGGTTCATATGTACATCTATTTTAGGAAAGAATTAAAGGTTCTGTTTACTTAAAAAGATACTTAAAAGCGACCCCGAAGGGGTCGAATGTCAGAAGAAGAAAACTGCAAAAAAAACAAGACGATGCCGAAAGTATCGAAGCGAAGTAATCTATCGAAATATTTGGTGAAGTTAAAAGTTCAAATTTTTCAACACCCCGTCTCCCGACTAATCCCGACTTGTCGGGATTAGTCGGGAGCCACCCCTCTTGAAAGAGGGGAAATTTAAAATTGGTATAAAAAACCATCCAACCTGTCGAGACGTAGCCTGAGCATAGCGAAGGCGAAGTCGGACCTGTCACGGCGAAGCCAAGCGAAGCGCAGACGAAGGCGGGCGTCTCACGTTTAGCTATTTCTTATTTCTCGTTTCTTCTTTTTTATTTTTTACAACTGATGTTAAACCTATACCACGTGAGCTTAGTCGTTAAATCGTACTCAACAGTTTAGCTTGCTACAATTACAAAAAAAATATTATATTACAGTTATGAAATTACAACAAGAATATACTGAAAAAATTAAAAAATACTTTGTCAACAAACCGGTTTTAAGAGCATATTTATTTGGCTCTTATTCTCGGGGCGATGCTGACGAAGATAGCGACATTGACATTCTTGTTGAGTTAGATTATTCAAAACAAATTGGACTTGAATTTATCCAAATGCAATTAGACCTCCAAGATTTACTTCAACACAAAGTTGACCTCCTTTCTGCAAAAGCAATTTCCAAATACATTTATCCATTTATTGAAAAGGACAGATATTTAATTTATGAAAAATAGTCTTGGCGATAGGGTAAGACTCCAACATATTCAAGATGCAATTTTAGAGATTGTATCCTATACCAAAGATATTTCATTTGAAGAATTCAAATCAAATTCAATGATATTGTTTGCTTCGGTTAAGCAATTAGAAATAATCGGAGAAGCGGCTAATAACGTTACTAAGCATTTTCAAAATATTTACAAAGAAATTGAGTGGCGTACAATTATAGGTTTAAGAAATTTATTAGTTCACGAATATTTTGGAATTGAGAGATATAAAGCATTGTGGCATGCGGGTGAAAAGCAACACTGTTAGTTTCCATATATTTGGAAATAATCTAAGCACTATTTTAATGCGGAAAATAAGTTTTTAAAAAATTGTTATTGGACAACTACCCCATTCTTTTTTGAAAGGAAACAATAATTATGTATCTTTGTTGTAGAAACATTTTAGGAGTATTATTATGCGTGTTAAAATTAAAAAATGGGGAAATAGTTTAGCCTTAAGGATTCCAAAGGCGTTTGCTTCTCAAACGAAAATTCAAGAAAATATATTTGTAAATCTTACTTTAGAAGGTGATAGAATTTTCATTGAACCAACTGAGGAGAAATTCACTCTAAAAGATTTGGTTGGTAGAATCGATGAATCAAATTTGCACGGAGAAATTGATTTTGGTCAACCGGTTGGAAATGAACAATGGTAAAATTCGAAAAATATATTCCCGATGCTTGTGATATAGTGTGGTTAAATTTTAATCCTCAAACGGGTCATGAACAATCAGGGAGGAGACCGGCAGTTGTTATATCGCCAAAAATTTATAATGAAAAATCGAAATTAGCATTATTTTTACCGATAACCAATCAAGAAAAAGGTTATCCTTTTGAAATAAAAATTCCGTCCGGCTTCAAAGTGCAAGGCGTGATCTTATCCGATCAAATAAAAAGTCTTGATTGGAATCGACGTGATGCACAGTTTGCTTGTAAGTTACCAAAAGACGTATTGAAAAAAGCGCTGAATAAAATTACGTTATTACTTAATCTGTAAGTTGGAAAATAACCAGCTTTTCCACCCGCCCCCGATATAAAGCATTATGGCATGCGGGTGAAAAGCAACACCGTTATGTTTCATTCCTTCCTGTCGCACCGTACCCCGCAGAATGCGGGAGAAGTTGCACAGTTAGAATTATATGTAAAAATACAAATATCATTTTACATTATTTTTGTAAAAATCCAAACAAGTTATTACATTGTAATCGTTAAAATAATAATATGCTTAAAACACAATGAAAAGAAACTTTGAAAAATACCTTAATAAATGGAAAAAGAAGAGCAACAGAAAACCACTGATAATTCGAGGAGCAAGGCAAGTAGGCAAAACTTATACGGTAGAACAATTTGCAAAACAAAATTACGACGTATTTATTAAAATAAATTTTGAAGAAAAGCCCGAGCTAAAAGAGTTTTTTCAGACAAATGACATAATTCAAATAAAACAAAACCTGGAAATTTATTTCGGACAAAAAATTATTCCCAATAGGACGTTGCTTTTTTTAGATGAGATACAAGCATGCCCACAAGCAATAACCACTTTACGATACTTTTATGAAAAAAGTCCGGAACTTCACGTAATAGCCGCCGGTTCGCTTTTAGATCATATTTTAAATAATCTTAAATATTCAATGCCGGTAGGAAGAGTAGAGTTTGGGTATATGTATCCGCTCGATTTTTACGAGTTCCTTAATGCTATTGGCAAAAGCTCCTTAGTTGAATTTTTAATTAATTACAATTTAAATGAAAAGATTTCTCCGGCAATACATAAAAAATTTTTGGAACAACTAAGGCTATATTATTTAGTGGGCGGAATGCCGGAAGCAATAAAAGTATTTATTAACGAAAATAGTTTTGCAGATGTTGAAAACGTACACGAAAGTATTATTAAAACTTTGGAATATGATTTTGGAAAATACGGAACAAGAAAAGACCAGGATAATTTAGTAAAAACTTTAAGATATCTTCCAAAATCCATAGGCAAAAAATTTAAATATAGTAACGTAACCGATAATGAGCGTACAGAATATATAAAAAGAGCGATAAACCTTTTAAGGATGAGCAGAATAGTTCATTTTGTTTATAATACAACAAATTCAAAAGTTCCATTGGAAAGCGGAGTAAAAGAAAAAATGTTCAAACCCATTTTTATGGATATCGGTTTGGCAAATCATATTTTAAAATTAAGACTTATAAACGTTAAAAATTTGATTATGGAAAATGAAGGAGATTTGGCTGAACAATTTATTGGTCAACAACTTTTAACTATGTTTCCCGAATTTATTGATTCGCAACTTTATTATTGGCAGCGGGAAAAACGTAATGCCGAATCTGAAATAGATTTTATAACCGAACATGATAACATAATAATCCCCGTTGAGGTAAAAGCCGGTAAAACCGGTTCATTAAAATCTTTACACATATACATTGCTGAAAAACATTTTGAACGTGCAGTTCGTTTCAATATTGACTTTCCGTCACTTGTGGGAATTAATCATGCTGTAAAAGTTGGCGTTTCAACTAAGACGGCAAAATATCGTTTATTATCATTGCCATTATATTTAGTTAAAGAATATAGAAGATTAATCAGTGAATACTAATTTTATAACAAACACCGAAAAAACAATCTCGTTAGAAGAGCGCTTGCAAAAACTGATAAGCGCCAGCAGTGAGTTAAAATTTCTTGTCGGATTCTTTTATTTTTCTTTTTGGATTTTTCATTATGGAATCTCCTTTTGTTTTTTTGTTACTAATTTAATTATTTTTGATTCCATTCCCACTTGAACATTTATATTACGTCTCGCGTTTAACCATTTCTCATTTTTGGTTTCTTCTTTCTGATTTTTTCATTTTCAGCAAACTAATTTGAAATTGTACCCTTATCAATCATTCATCATTCAAAATTAAAACTCTAACTTCCTTGCACCAATGTGGCAGATTGCAAAGTCATATTTTACAGGGTCTTCGGAGTCAAAGACTTTTAACTTCTCCGTAATTTCTTCCGCCATTTGCCAGGAAACGTTTTTTCTTTTTGTGAGTTTCAAATTGCGCGAAATCCTTGCGACGTGCGTGTCCACGGGGATTACCAATTGCGAAGTTGAAATTTCTCCCCACAGTCCGAAGTCCAACTCGTCCTTGCGCACTATCCAGCGTAGAAAAAGGTTCATCCTTTTACATGCGCTGCCCTTAAGCGGGTCGGGAAACATAAATTTAATTCCTTTCGTTTCGGCATGGAAATGTTTTGCGATGTTCAAAAGATTTTTCGAAAAGAAGGAAAGCGAATTTTTTATGTTTTTTTCTTCGGGGAAAAAGTAGAGAAGAAACAAGTATTTAAGCGAGCCGTAATGTTCGTAAATAAATTTCAAAGTTTTGAACAATGTTCGAACGTCTGCCTGCGAGTAAAACCTGTGCTTCGGGAAATCAATTTTGTCAAAATTCTCGTACGGGGTTCCCGTTAAAAAAGAATACGGTTCGTTGTTAAAAATAGTTTCAATTTCGGTTAATGTTTTAAGTATTTGCGGAATGTTTCCGTAAGCAAAGACCGAAGCTACAAAAGCCGAAAGCTCAATATCCAAAGGGTTTGAGAACTTTTGGGGAAATTCGAGCGGGTCTGGAGAAATCTTTTCCCTGTCAAAATATTTGTAGTGATATTCTAATTTTCTTTTTAAATTTTTTTGTTCGCCGGATAATTTGTTTTTCAATTCCGACCTATTTAAGTAATGTCATTTTTTTCAAAAGTAATCTGCCTCCGGATTTCAAGTAATAGAAATAAATTCCGCTGGAAAGGTTTGAAGCGTCGAAGTAAATTTCATGATTCCCTTTTGTTTGAATCCCTTTGTACAAAATTTGAACTTTTTGGCCGAGTAAATTGTAAACACCTATTTCAATAAATGAAGATTCTTTTAGCGAGTATGGTATTACCGTCGAGGGATTTGCCGGGTTCGGATAATTTTGTCCCAAGTAGAATTTTAAAGGAATTGCTTTTGTTTTTTCAGGCATCCGTGTAGGAAGGGAATCATCGTCAATGAGAGCAGTCCAAATTGAGAGCGAGTAATTGTCGAGCCTTGTCCATATCGGGCGGATCTCACCCTTGTAAGCGGCGATGTTTGTGTAATCTCCCATAAAAGCATTTTTATTTGGAACGAAGGACGATTGGCTGATTTTGAAGTTCCGGAAAGTTTCTCCACCGTCAGTTGAGCGTGCCAAATAAACATCAGTGGCATTTCCGGTGGTGTTCCTGCGGTCGTAAAAAAGTACGTAAATGTTCCCGTTGGAAAAGTCCACAGTCATCCATGGAAAGAACTGGTGGCGGTTAGTGCTGTCATCGTTGACTTTAATTGTCCTTCCCCAAGTTTTACCGCCGTCGGTGGATTTAATAATAAAAATGTCGGAATTGTCCGCACCGTTTCGTTGGTCACCCCAGCAGATGTAAATATTTCCCCGGAAAGGGGAGTGGCTAATATCGCAAGCGGTAATCGGCATCCCGTTGCAGCGGTCAATGCCCGGTACGTTAAAGTCCCAACCGCCCGGTTGAGTTGTAACGAAAACATCCTTCCCGAAGGTTACTCCGCCGTCGGTTGATTTGTCAAAATAAATTTTATCGTTCAGAGCCCAAGAGACGTAAACCTCACCGTCTGGTCCTACGGCAGGTACGGCTCCTTCGGAAGTTGAATCGCTGTCGGTACAGTTACCGCTCTTGTCGCTTACCTTAACCGGTGTTGACCAATTTAAGCCTGCATCGGTAGAACGTGAAAAAAGTATTCTTGAGCTGTCGGAAGGATTCATACTCCCGTAACTGTCGAATTCCGTCCAAGTAACATAAATATTGTTTCGGTAAGGTGAATTACTTAAGTCACATGCAATCCATTCCTTGTCTTGATTTCTGGGTTCTTGGTAACCTATGCCGACGCCACTATTGAACGTTTTACCGCTGTCAGTCGAACGCTGAACAACTATTCTGTCAATCCAATAACCGCTGTTGTGCGGGTTGGAAAGATGACCGTAGTAAATGTAGCCGTTGCCGTCAAAAATAACGGAAGGGTCGCCCCACACGCCGAATTCAGAGGACATTGTTTTTGAAATCCATTTTTTACCGCTGTCGGATGAAATGTAAAAGTAATTTAGATTTGATGCGGCGGCAATGATTTGCGGAGCAATAGGATTAATTGCTATTGTAACCTCCTCCGGACTACTGACAATATTGGGGTTGTCAATCCTTACGTTCTTGAACTGCCCGTAAACAAAGGACGAAATGAGGATTAACAAAACCAATAGTGTTTTTATCATTAAATAATATTCCTTCGGAGATTTTTGTAATTTTTTTTTGCTCCTTTTGACTCTTCAAATTTTCTATTCAAATAAAAAGAAACATGAGTTAAAAAAAATTTTACTTGTCATGTTTATCTCCCTGCCCGTCAAATTTAAAATATCAAATCACCAATAAAAATCACATTCTAAATTCTAAATTCTAAATTCTAATTTACTCATTCAACATTCATAATTCATAATTCAACATTCTTTTGCTCTCTCTCGAATCATATAAAGTTTTTTCATTTTCCATACGTGTTAATAAGAGCAAACATCTCTTTGACGGCTCGTTCCAAACCCACAAAGAGCGCATGTGCAATAACAGCGTGCCCGATGCTTATTTCGTCAATATTTTCAACGGCGAGGAAGTCTTTGATGTTAATATAATTAAGACCGTGTCCGGCGTTTACTCCCATCCCCAATTTTTTAGCGTGCTTAGCGGCAATTCTTATCTTTTCCAACTCGTCGAACATTTCCTCTTCGCTGCCGGCATTAGCGTAAAGACCGGTGTGAATTTCAATGAAGTCCGCGCCAATTTCCGCCGAGGCATCTATTTGGTTTACGTCCGGTTCAATAAAAAGCGAGACCGAAATTGAAGCCTTGTGAAGTTCGGCTATTGCATCTCGGTAATGTTCGATGTTGTCGATTACATTAATTCCGCCTTCGGTAGTTAGTTCTTGACGTTTCTCAGGAACGAGCGTTGAAAGCTCGGGCTGAACATCGCAAGCTGTTTCAATTATTTCAGGAGTAGCAGCCATTTCCAAATCCAATTTGGTTTTAATCAGTTCCCTTAAAAGCCGAACGTCTCTTTCGTTAATGTGGCGGCGGTCTTCACGTAAGTGGGTTACTATCCCGTCAACCCCGAACTTTTCAGCCATTAGTGCAAAAGTTACCGGGTCCGGCTGAGCCTCGCCCCTTGCATTTCGTACGGTTGCTACATGGTCAACGTTTAATGAAAATTTCATTTCCTTTTTCCTTTTATTTTTAACAGTCAAAATTAAAACTTTATTTTTGTTTTGAAAAGAGAAAAGACAGTTAATTACAATTAAAAATTAAAAATGAAAAATTAAGAATGAAATGAAGAATTAAGAATGAAAATTTTGGGGGGGGTGTTAATATTATTGACAGATGTGAGTTAATTATCACGGATACGAATTAATACAATTAAGGAAGAATGTTAAGTCTTAAGTGACGAGTAACGACACTGTTATCTGTTCTCTCTGAGAGCCTTTGGGCCACTCAATTAACATTAACTATGTACAGGTTTAAAAT
>WFQV01000010.1 GCA_015486905.1 Melioribacteraceae bacterium
ATCTTAACCTTAACCTTAATTTCAATATCCAAACAAAAAATATCAGAACAACCATGCAACCATGCATTCATCCAACAATAAAATCAATTTTATCGTTTCGCATTATTCATTACTAAATTAATTCAACATTCATAATTCATAATTCATCATTAATAATCATTTCCGTAGTTGTATTAAAGTTAATCTTGGGTGTTTCATTTCATTCAATTCTCCGTTACCAATGAAATTAAGAACAGGAGTTTAAAGAATTCTTTTGCTCGTCGGATTCCTTTTAATTCGTTCGTAGATTTTTTTGCGTAGTTTAACGCACCGTTAAACTTTGGGAATATTTTTAGAATGTCATCGATATCTTCCCAATATTTTGATTTACCCTTTTGCGCCAATTTGTTCAACCATTTTTTGCTCAAAGGCGAAACTGCTAAATACCAGATGAGTGTTAAACCCACTGCACGAGCTGTCATAATTAAAACATCAGCGAAGGCATTGGTTTTCCATCCGGGATTAAAATAAGAAAGCAGAAGCAAAATTAAAATAAAAGCTAAGAGCAGTTTACCGGAGAGTCTTAAATTAAAAAACTTTTTTCTTTTAACGGGCGGTTTATTTGATTCGTGAAAATTAAAATGTTCTTTTGGGAAATTTTGGGCTTGAATCTGAATCCACTCCTTTAAGCGGTGTGCCGCTATTCCGAAGTAAAGGGCGCCCAATAAATGAATTAAAACGTAAACCGCAATTAATAATTGGCTTAGACTAAAGGAAGCATGCCTGATATTGAAAACGGTTTTTAAAGTGTAAAGGGTAAACGAATCCAAAGACTCCCAAAGTGTTAATCCAAATAGGATGGTGAGTACAACTATTCTCTGAAAAGCAGAATAAATTCCCGCACAGAAAGCCAGTAAAATAGATGCAACTTTTTCGGAACGTAATTTATTAAAAAAAAACTGCCCTAAAGTTCCTTCAATAAATACGGCAAAATATGCGTTAACAGGAGTGTGGGGGCTCATCATCCCTTTTATTACCAGCACCTCGAGAGTTGATTTAAATATCTCGTTTTTTGTTTTTTGAAAAGTGTGGATTAAATTAATTAACAACACTGCGACGCCGCTTAGAAAAAGTCCTTTAAAAGGAATCTTAAAAAGATGTAAAACACCGCCGAAAGCCGCTTCCGAGAAAGCCCAAAAAGCCTTTACCCTTTTAAGTGCGGAAGTAGTTTCGTTCGTGCTTGTGCGTTCCTTATTTTTGAGGAGTTGTTCTTCCGTTGAATTTAACCTTTACCAAAGAATTAAAATAACTGCAAAAATAAGCAAGTTAATCAAGTAATACATACTATTAATCCAAAAAAGCCGCTTGGAGCTCTTTTCAAAAAGTCGGTTAAGAAAGAAGACAACCAAGATAAATCCCACCCACGAAACAAAAGCCACACGCAAACCCTCTACGACTGTATTTGCTTTTGTAAGTGAAATGAGATAAGCGAGCACAAATGCCATTACAAATTCTGCTACAAAGGCAAAGGAATAGGTTTTAACCGGCGAGAAATTCTCTCCCGATTCATCCTCGAGTTTACCGGTTTCCGTTATCCAAATTTTGCTGAAAAGAATATCGTACCAAAGGAAGCCGATTATTAAAGAGACCACAGCACAAACAAGAACTGTTAAATAGTTAATTGTTACAACTTGCATAATAAGTCCCCGAGAAATTAATTATTATTTAAACATTTTGATGACTGCTTTACTCTTGTTGGTAATAAAAGCCCTAAACATTCCCGGTGTATTGAACACAGCTGTAATATTACCGTATTTGTCAATTCCTATCATTCCTCCTTCTGCTTTTTGTTTGACGAGTTTGTCCAATATTACCTTGTGTGCGGCTTTTTCGAGCGACGAACCTTTGTATTCCATACGTGCGGAGATGTCGTACGCCACTACGTTGCGTATGAAATATTCACCCTGTCCGGTACAAGAAATTGCGCATGTTTGATTGCTTGCGTAAGTGCCTGCACCGATAATGGGGGAATCGCCGATGCGCCCGAATTTTTTAAACGGTATTCCTCCGGTTGAAGTCCCTGCAGCTAAGTTGCCGTATTTGTCCAAAGCTGTACATCCAACCGTACCGAACTTTTTTATTTTACCTTTAATCGAGGAAGTAGATTTCTCTTTTTGTTTTTGTTTGTATTGTTGATATTGTTTTAATCTGTGAGGAGTGTAAAAATAACTGTTAGGGACGGTCGGTAAACCTATTTCTTTAGCAAATTCATCGGCACCTTCGCCACCGAGGAGAACGTGTGGGGTAAGCTCCATCACTTTACGTGCGGCTGTAATCGGATTCTTAATATGTTGTGCGCCTGCAACGGCTCCGGCGTTTAGTGTTTTTCCATCCATTATCGAAGCGTCAAGTTCGCACGTACCAATGTCCGTCATTACAGCACCTTTGCCGGCATTGAATAGAGGTGAGTTTTCCATTACGTTAATTACTTTTTCAACTGCGTCCAAACTGTGTCCGCCGTTCTTTAGGATATTGTAGCCCGTCATCAGAGCTTCTTTTAATTTTGCTTTGTATTTTTCTTGCAAATCTTTTGGGAGATTTTCGGGTGTAATATTCCCTGCACCGCCGTGAATAATTAACCCGAATTCAATTTTATTTTTTTGAGTTTTGGCGGGACGGTTTTCCTTAACACAAGAAACTGTAATGAAAACAAGCAGAATCGAGATTACAAATAAATTAAATTTTCTCATCTTTTTTACCTCATTATTTTACAAAATTAAAATATAGCTTAAGAAGGAAAAAATCAAGCCGTATTGTTAAGCGGCAGGTTTGGAATTTAGATTTTTATTTCGCTGTGCAGTAAAGGCTTTTTGCCTACTTTATCCTTGTAAAATTCGGTAAGCATTTTCATATCTTCCTCAAGGTTATCGGAAGGGTAGTAATATTTGGCAATACCGACAAGTTTGTGCTTGTAATCGATGTAACCCAGAGCAATGGGTACATTGGCGCCACGGGCAATGTAGTAAAACCCTGTTTTCCAACGATTGGCAACGGAACGTGTACCTTCAGGGGTAATTGTAATTACGAAGTTCTCACTTTTTTTGATTTCTTTAATCATCTTATCGACGAAATTTGTTTTCTCCCTTCGGTTAATGGGAATGCCGCCGACCTTTTTAAGAATAAAGCCAAAAGGAGGTTTGAAAAGGGTATGCTTGCCGCCCCATTTAATTTTGTGACCGATAGCCCAAACGTAGAGCAGAAAAAAAAGGAAATCCCAATTGCTGGTGTGAGGCGCGGCGATAATTACAAATTTCTTTTCAGGGGGAAGATTCTTCTCGAGTTTCCACCCCATTAATTTTAAAACAATATTTGAAATTATTTTTAACATTCAGAGCAACTTTGCTCTTTTTAAATATACCTAGATGAAAGGGTTAATCCCGCGGATGTTCCGCAACCCAGCGATGAACATATTCGGTAATTTCCTTAGTGGATGAACCTGGTGTGAAGAGTGCGCCCACACCCATCTCTTTTAACTTTTCCAAATCGTTCTCGGGAATAATTCCCCCGCCAAAAAGGAGAACGTCGTCAATCCCTTTCTCTTTCATTAATTCAAGTATTCGAGGGAATATTGTCATGTGAGCGCCGGAGAGGATGCTGATTCCGATAGCGTCCACATCTTCCTGAATTGCAGCGTTAACTATTGTCTCGGGCGTTTGCCTAAGTCCCGTGTAAATAACTTCCATTCCGGCATCGCGAAGCGCGGCTGCAACAACCTTAGCGCCCCTATCATGGCCGTCCAAACCTGCCTTTGCTACCAGCACTCTAATTCGTCTTTCCATTTTTCACCTCACAAGTTCACATTAAGTAAATGGTGAAATACACACAAATAAAAATAAAAATAAGCGTTCAGACTTCCAAAAAGGTACAAGTTTAAATGTGGTGGCAAAAAATAGAAGAAAGAAGAAACAAGAAATGAGAAATGGTTTTCGTAAGACGCGAGAGGCTAGACGTAAGATGTTAGGCTTATTTTTTGTTGAGAGTTGAAAATGGAAAGAGGAAGTTAATTTACAATGGACAATTTTTCTGATTAGAAGTGTCCTATAAAATTAACTTCGATACCTTCGGCACCGTTTTTTAATATTTGTTATTTACTTCTAATAACATTCGACCCCCCGCATTTTGCAGGGTAAACTCTTTGGGGTCGTTCATTTTTCAAACCTATTCACCCTTTCCCCGCATTCTGCGGGGCGAGGCTAAAAAC
>WFQV01000011.1 GCA_015486905.1 Melioribacteraceae bacterium
AATTTAAACTTGTACCCATTTGAACTTGTGCAATTCACCTAAATTTTAACCTCAAAAATTTTTTGCATTATTTTAAAATTCCGTTTATATTTGTTGCTCGTTAATTTTTGAAATTATGTAAAACCCGGGGAGGCGCCGAAGTTGGAGAGTCGGGGCGGACTGTAAATCCGTTGGCAAAGCCTGAGGGGGTTCGATTCCCTCCCTCCCCACGTTAAGAATTGATGAAGGAGAATATGAGCCTTTCAGATTTCGTACTTCGTCGGTTCTAATCCTAAATATGTTGTTTTTGTAGAAGTTTTGCACCGGTGCTGTGCAAATAGTTTGTGCATTTTGACTTTTTGAAATTTAATTTAAGCGGGAGTAACTCAGTTGGCTAGAGTCACAGCCTTCCAAGCTGTTGGTCGCGGGTTCGAGTCCCGTCTCCCGCTCAAGAGTTGAAAGAGTTATTTGAGAGAATGAAGAGTGGAAAGAGTAAGTGAAAGCTTGAGGCTGTTGGTCGTCCTGCTCTAAGCGAAAAAGTTCTTTTCGGAATGAGCTAAGCCCGCCAAAAGAATTCACTTTACTTTGACACTTACAAGCTGATGTAGCTCAGTTGGTAGAGCACGTCCTTGGTAAGGACGAGGTCACCGGTTCAAGCCCGGTCATCAGCTCTACCGTTAATCTCCCGAAAGGAGAAAAGGAAAAAATTAAAAATAAATTTGGAATTGTTTTATGGCAAAGGCAAAAAACGCAAGACAGATAGTTATTATGGAAAGCACGGCCGGTACGGGCTACAGATATGCTACTACCAAAAATAAAAGAAATCACCCCGGAAGGGTAGAGTTTAAAAAGTATGACCCGGTAGTTAGAAAACACGTAGTTTTTAAGGAAACAAAATAATTAATACGTCAGTAGCTCAATTGGCTAGAGCAGCGGTCTCCAAAACCGCAGGTTGGGGGTTCGAGTCCCTCCTGACGTGCATCTAAAACAATATTCAGAATCGATCATGAAAGATAAAATAATTAACTTTTTTACCGACGTTTCTAAGGAAATGAAAAAAGTAACCTGGCCGACTAAAGACGAGCTAAAGGAATCTACAAACGTTGTTATTGTCGCTTGTATTTTGATTGCTGCTTTTACTTATGCGATCGATATGATAATCACACAATTATTTAAAGGATTATTTTAAGATTGGAAGAATCTAATTTCAAGTGGTACGTGGTTCGAACATTTTCGGGACACGAAAATAAAGTAAAAGCATTGATTGACGCCGAGCTGAGGGACAATGACAAATTGCGCGCAAAAATTGCCGAGGTGCTCGTTCCTACGGAAAAAGTTTTTGAGGTAAAAGACGGTAAGAAGAAAACGAAAATTAAAAATTTCTTCCCCGGTTATATTTTAATTAATGCGGATTTAGACCGCAAAGTAATCGACTTTATTGTTAACACTCCTTCGGTGATGAACTTTCTCGGTTCGCCTACTAACCCTATTCCGTTACAATCAGACGAGGTAAACCGTATAATCGGAAGATTAACGCAGGACGAGAACACGGAGCGTACGGAAACAATCTTCCGTACGGGTGATTTCGTGAAAATTGTTGACGGTCCATTTAATAATTTCTCGGGCTACATCGAGGAAGTTAACGAAGAAAAGATGAAAATTAAAGTAATGGTTTCGATTTTCGGACGTAAAACTCCGGTCGAAATTGATTTTGTTCAAGCAGAATTGGAAAAGTAAAAGGTGGTTAAAAAATGGCTAAGAAAATAGCTGGTTACATTAAGCTGCAAATCCCTGCCGGGCAAGCTAATCCTTCGCCCCCGGTCGGTCCCGCTTTAGGTCAGCGCGGTGTTAATATTATGGAATTCTGTAAGCAGTTTAACGCAAAAACTGCGGACAAAGCCGGTTTGATTATCCCGGTTGTTATTACGGTTTTTCAAGATAAGAGCTTTAAGTTTATTACCAAAACTCCTCCTGCGGCTGTGCTTTTGAAAAAAGCAGCCGGTGTTGAAAAAGGTTCTGCCGAGCCTAATAAAACCAAAGTTGCTTCGGTAACAAAAGAACAGTTGAAGGAAATAGCAGAGACGAAAATGCCGGATCTTAATGCCAACGACGTTGAAGAAGCAATGAATATTATTGCCGGTACTGCCAGGAGTATGGGTATAACGGTTGAAGAATAATTTTAACTAAAAAGTAAATATGGTTTAGCTATGAAAGTTTCGAAAAGAATAAAAACAATACAAGAAAAAATTGACTTGAACAAAGAGTATTCTTTGGAAGATGCCGTAAAACTTCTTAAGGAAAGTTCGACCGTCAAATTTGTCGAGTCCCTCGACGTTGCGGTTAGATTGGGTGTTGACCCGCGTCATGCCGACCAAATGGTTCGCGGTACGGTTACGCTGCCCCACGGAACAGGGAAAGAAGTAAAAGTGCTTGTATTGACCAAAGGCTCCAAAGCCGAGGAAGCTCTTCAAGCAGGAGCCGATTACGCAGGTTTCGAAGAATATATCGAAAAAATTAAAGGCGGCTGGGCTGATGTTGACGTCGTAATTGCTACACCCGACGCAATGCCGGAAGTTGGTAAATTAGGCAGAATTTTAGGTCCCCGCGGCTTAATGCCTAATCCCAAAAGCGGAACGGTTACTAACGACGTTGCCAATGCGGTTAAGGAAGTTAAAGCCGGTAAGATTGAATTCCGCGTGGACAAAACAGGAATAGTCCACACATCTTTGGGAAAATTAAATTTTACAGATGAACAATTGGTAGAAAATGCCAAAATATTTTTGCAAACAATATTGAAACTCCGCCCCTCTTCGGCAAAAGGGCAATATGTTAAAAGTGTTTACCTTTCAAGCACAATGGGTCCGGGGATTGAAATAAATAAGGACGATACATTTGCATCGTTAAAGTAAAAGTTTACGCACTCTTAGAAATGCTTCTACTAAAAAACATATTATTAATAGCGTATTAGGTGGTGGAATATGAATAAAGCTCAAAAAGCTGAAATAATCGAAGAAATCAAAGAAAATTTTCAGAATTCCACTGCGGTCTATCTGGTCGATTACAGAGGAATTAACGTTGCTGATATTAGTCGGCTTCGCCGGGAATTTAGAAAAGAAGGCGTTAAATACAAAGTGTACAAGAACACCCTCGTTTCCCGTGCGATTGACGAAATTGAAGGTTACGATAAACTAAAAGACCTGCTAGTTGGAATGACCGGTATTGTTTTTGCCGACGAGAATTACGTCGTACCTGCAAAGATAATTCGGAAATATTACAAAGATACCGAGAAATTTGCACTGAAAGGCTGCTACATTGAATCGGTATTTTACGACGGCAGCTCCCTCGAAACATTGGCTTCGATGCCGACTAAGGATGAGGTAATGTCCGCTATCGTCGGAAGCGTCACTTCACCTGCTTCGGGTATTGTCGGCGTACTAAATGCTGTCGCCAGAGATATTGTTAGTCTTGTTGACGAGATTAGCAAGAAAAAAGCCGCATAAAATTTTGAATTTAAAATCAATAGGAGAATAAAAAATGTCTGAAAAAGTTGCTGAAATCGTTGAAAAAATCAAAGAGTTAACGCTCGTTGAAGCTACCGAATTAAAAAAAGCATTGGAAGATGAATTTGGTGTAACAGCCGCTGCCCCGGTTGTAATGGGCGGTGCAGTTGCTAACGGTGGAGCGGAAGCTACACAAGAAGAAGAAAAAACCGAATTTGACGTTGTTTTGGCTTCTTACGGCGAAAAGAAAATCAATGTTATTAAAGTTGTTCGCGCTCATACGGGTCTTGGTTTGAAAGAAGCCAAGGAATTGGTTGACGGCGCACCTAACACGGTTAAGGAAGCCGTACCGAAAGAAGAAGCTGAAAAGATAAAGAAAGAATTGGAAGAAGCCGGCGCAACAGTAGAATTAAAGTAAGCACGGTTTCCGAATATCGTTCCTATTTTTTTCGAAAGTGGCAGGGCGGTTTGGTACGTTCTGTCGCTTTCATTTAATTTTTTAAAAAGATAAAGTTTTTCTGAGGAGGTTGGATTGGAAAACATAAAAAAGAATCCTAAAACTAACAGAGTTACTTTTAGGTCCATTACTCCGGTTCTCGAAGCACCCGATTTACTTAACATTCAATTAGAGTCCTTCGAGGATTTCCTTCAACTTAAAGTTGACCCAGACAAAAGGGAAAACAAAGGTTTGCAAGCAGTCTTTAATACCAATTTCCCGATAATGGACAACAAAGAACTTTTCCGCCTCGATTTCCTGGGCTACTATATGGAAAAACCCCGTTTTTCCGTCAGGGAATGCATGGAAAGAGGATTGACTTACAACGTGCCTTTAAAGGCAACGCTAAGACTTTCCACGAGAGAAAACGAAGAAGAGGAATTTGTAAATACTGTTGAGCAAGAAGTCTATCTTGGCAACCTTCCGTTTATGACCGACAGAGGTACGTTCGTGATAAACGGCGCTGAGAGAGTTGTGGTTTCACAGCTGCACCGCTCGCCGGGCGTGGCTTTCGGTCAAACGGTTCACCCGAACGGGACGCCTATTTACACCGCTCGCATTATCCCTTTCAGAGGCTCTTGGGTTGAATTTGCTACGGATATTAATCATGTAATGTACATTTACGTTGACAGAAGGAAGAAATTTCCTTCAACCACACTCCTGCGTGCCTTAGGCTACGAAACAGATGAAGAAATCTTAAAACTTTTTGAAATGATCGAGGAGATTACCGTTAAGGAACTGAGCGTTCATGAACACAACGGAAGATTGGTTGCAGAGGACGTAATAGACACAATGACTGGCGAAATTTTTGCCGCAAGGGATACGGAACTTACCGAAGAGACGATTGAAGATATTAAAAATTCCAGCGTAAAGAAATTAAAACTAATCAAAACCCAAGCCGCCCACGATCAGGATTTAATAATCAATACTTTAAGGAAAGATACCGCAACTTCCAAAAATGAAGCTTTGCTTGCCATATATCGTCAATTGAGAACCGGTGAGGCTCCGGATTTGGACACAGCTGCCGCACTTCTTAACAAATTGTTCTTCGACAAAAAGCGGTACGACTTAGGTGACGTGGGCCGCTTTCGTATGAACGATAAATTAAAATTAAATATTCCCCCGGAAATTAAAGTACTTACGCTTGACGATATTCTTGCAATTATGCGGGATATGATTAAACTTAAAAACGGAAATATTACGGTTGACGATATCGACCACCTCGGAAACAGACGCGTCAGAACCGTGGGTGAACAATTGCAGCAGCAATTTAATATCGGTATTGCAAGAATGTCGAGAACAATTCGCGAGCGTTTGAATATGCGCGATACCGAAAATATGCAGCCTCAGGAATTGGTAAATGCGAGAACGCTTAGCAGTGTGATTAATGCATTCTTCGGTACAAATCAACTTTCGCAGTTTATGGACCAAACCAACCCGCTTTCGGAATTAACACACAAGCGCAGAGTGTCTGCTCTTGGCCCCGGCGGACTTACCCGCGAGCGCGCCGGCTTCGAAGTGCGTGACGTTCACCATTCCCACTACGGAAGGCTCTGCCCGATTGAAACTCCCGAAGGTCCGAACATAGGTTTGATTTCTTCCCTTACCATTTATGCAAGAGTAAATCACTACGGATTTTTAGAAACACCTTACCGTAAAGTTGTTGACGGTAGAGTTACAAAGAAAATTGTTTATTTATCCGCAGATGAAGAAGACAAGTACACTATTGCTCAAGCTAACGCTCCACTCGACGAGCAGGGCAACTTCCTTAACGAGCGTGTTAAATGCCGCCGTAAAGGAGAGTTCCCGGTTGTTTATCCTAAGGATGTGGATTTGATGGACGTGGCGCCTACACAGATTATCAGCGCCGGCGCATCACTGATTCCTTTCCTTGAGCACGACGATGCTAACCGTGCCTTAATGGGCTCGAATATGCAACGCCAAGCTGTGCCGTTACTTACAACCGAAGCTCCTATTGTAGGAACGGGAATGGAGGAAAAACTTGCCCGCGATTCGAGAACTATGATTGTCGCCGAAGATAAAGGTGTTGTTGAATATTGCGACGCTCAAAAAATTGTTGTCCGCTATTCGGTTAATGAAAACACTCCCGAATATCTTACTTCGTTTGACGACGAGAGAAGAGTGGAATACAAATTGGTTAAATTTACCGGTACAAATCAAGAAACTTGTTTCAACCAGAGGCCGGTTGTTCGTACCGGGCAAAAGGTCAAGAAAGGAGATGTCCTTGCCGACGGTCCCGCGGTTGACCACGGCGAATTGGCTCTCGGTAAAAACGTGCGTGTTGCCTTTATGCCATGGCGAGGTTACAATTTTGAGGACGCTATTATTATTAGCGAAAAGTTGGTTGCTGACGATACTTTCACTTCAATCCATATTGAAGATTTTGAACTTCAGGTTCGTGAAACCAAACGCGGCGAGGAAGAACTTACAAGGGACATTCCCAACGTAAGCGAAGAAGCAACCAAAAACCTTGACGAATACGGAATTGTCCGCGAAGGGGCTTTGGTTCGTGAAGGTGATATTTTAATTGGAAAAATTACTCCCAAGGGTGAAAGTGACCCGACACCGGAGGAAAAACTCCTTAAAGCAATTTTCGGAGATAAAGCAGGGGACGTAAAAGACGCTTCCTTGAAAGCACCTCCGGGATTAAAGGGAATCGTTATTAAAACGGATTTGTTTACCCGCAAGAAAAAAGATGCTCTAACGAAAAAAATTGAAAAGAAAGAGATTGAAGAATTAGAGCTTGAATACGACAGAAAGCAGAAAGAACTTTACAGAAAGTTAGTCGACAAATTAACCCGAATCGTTTTGGGTAAAAAAGTAAAAGGAATAAAGGACTTGGATGGTACCACCGCTCTGCGTTCGGGAACGGTCATTAAGGAAGATACTTTTGCTGAAATGGATGACGTTACAACTTTGGATTACACGTCCGATTGGTGCGGTGACGAGGAAGTTAACAATCTTGTTAAAAAACTCTTCGAGAATTATTTTAACTTAAAAGTTGATATTCAAGAGGAGTTTAAGAGCCAAAAACTTAAAGTTCAGAGCGGAGATGACCTTCCTCCCGGAATTGTTCAAATGGCTAAGGTTTACATTGCCAAAAAACGTAAACTTTCCGTAGGCGATAAAATGGCAGGACGTCATGGAAACAAAGGCGTTGTTGCCAAAATAGTACCCATTGAGGATATGCCTTACGATGAGAACGGCGAGCCGGTCGATATTATTCTTAATCCTCTTGGCGTGCCTTCACGTATGAACATAGGGCAAATTTACGAAACAGCTCTCGGCTGGGCGGGTAAATTGCTCGGCGTAAAATTCGAAACTCCGATATTCGACAGCGCCAGTGTTAAAGATGTGGAAGATTGGCTCGAGAAAGCCAACCTTGAAGAAGGAAGTAAAACTACACTTTACAACGGCAGAACCGGTGAAAAATTCCACCAGAAGGTTACTTGCGGATATATTTATATGCTGAAATTAGGTCACATGGTGGACGATAAAATCCACGCCCGTTCAATTGGGCCATACTCTCTAATCACACAGCAGCCCTTAGGCGGAAAGGCTCAATTCGGCGGACAAAGATTCGGCGAAATGGAAGTTTGGGCTCTCGAAGGTTACGGCGCCGCTCACACTCTTCAGGAAATTCTTACAATCAAGAGTGACGATGTTCAAGGGCGTGCACGCGCTTATGAGTCCATCGTTAAAGGTGAAAATATGCAAGAGCCTAATATTCCCGAATCCTTTAACGTTTTAATTAAAGAATTGCAAGGATTAGGTTTAGATATTAAGATAAACTAAATCTTTTGTTTATTTCTAAAGGAGAAAGTTTTATGAGAGTAAAAGCTCAAGAAACAAAGGTAAGAGACATAAAAAAGATTACAATTAGTCTTGCAAGCCCGGATGATATCCTCGCACGCTCACACGGCGAGGTTACAAAGCCGGAAACAATAAATTATCGCTCTTTCCGTCCCGAGAAAGACGGTCTTTTCTGCGAGAAGATTTTCGGACCAGTCAAGGATTGGGAATGTGCCTGCGGTAAATACAAGGGCATCCGCTACAAAGGGATTGTCTGCGACCGCTGCGGCGTTGAGGTTACTCAAAAAAGTGTCCGCCGTGAAAGAATGGGGCACATAGCCTTAGCCGTACCCATTGTTCATATTTGGTTTTTCAAAGCCCTTCCGTCAAAAATCGGAAACATCATTGGAATGACCACTAAAGAACTTGAAAAAATTATTTACTACGAATCTTATGTGGTTATTAATCCCGGTACCACGGGGCTTTCGTTTAAAGATTTGATTTCGGAAGATCAATATTATGAAATCCTTAGCACTCTGCCTCACGACAACGACGCCTTGGACGATAACGACCCCAAGAAATTTATTGCTAGAATCGGCGGCGATGCTATTAGAGAATTATTAAAATTAACGCCTGTCGATAAGACCTTCAGAGAATTAAAAGCTCGGCTTGCTGTGGAAACATCCCAGCAAAAACGCACCGATATTCTGAAAAGACTGCGCGTCTTGGAGGCTTTCCGTCCTAAGGAAGGGAAGTTTGTTAACAATCCCGAATGGATGGTAATGGATATTATTCCGGTAATTCCGCCGGAATTAAGACCTCTCGTTCCTCTCGAAGGCGGAAGATTTGCTACGTCGGATTTGAACGACTTGTACCGAAGAGTGATTATTAGAAATAACAGATTGAAAAGATTAATAGACATCAAAGCTCCCGAAGTAATTCTCCGCAACGAAAAGAGGATGCTTCAGGAAGCGGTTGATGCATTGTTCGATAATTCCCGCCGTGCAAGCGCCGTTCGCAGCGACGGCAACCGTCCGCTGAAATCTTTAAGTGATATGCTGAAAGGGAAACAGGGACGTTTTCGTCAAAACCTTTTGGGTAAAAGAGTTGACTATTCCGGACGTTCGGTTATCGTCGTTGGGCCGGAACTTAAACTTCACCAATGCGGTTTGCCGAAGGACATGGCGGTCGAACTATTTAAACCTTTTATTATTAGGAAATTAATTGACCGCGGTTTTTACAAAACAGTTAAAAGCGCAAGGAAAGCCGTTGACCGTAAAGAAGCGGTTATTTGGGACATACTTGAGAAGCTGATTGACGGGCATCCCATTTTACTGAACCGCGCGCCCACATTGCACAGGCTTGGCATTCAGGCGTTCCAGCCGGTTCTGATTGACGGAAAGGCAATACGCCTGCACCCTATGGTTTGTACTGCATTTAATGCCGACTTTGACGGCGACCAGATGGCTGTTCACGTTCCTCTTTCTCCCGAAGCACAGTTGGAAGCATCTTTGCTAATGCTTTCCAGCCACAATATTCTTTCGCCCCAGAACGGCAGTCCGATTGTTGTGCCTACACAGGATATTATCCTCGGTTGCTACTATTTAACCAAAATCAGACCCGGCGCTAAAGGTGAAGGAATGATTTTCGGCAGCCGCGAAGAAGTGCTGATTGCACACGACCACGAGGTGGTTGACCTTCATGCAAAAATTAAAGTAATGATAGACGGCGAGTTAATAGAAACTTCCGTAGGACGTGTTATATTTAACGAAATTGTCCCCAGAGAGATGGGTTTCCTGAATCAACTGCTTATTAAAAAAGTATTCAGCAGTTTCATTTACAAAATGTTCATTAAACTCGGTAACGTTGTAACCGCTAAGTTCCTCGACGATTTGAAAGACATCGGTTACAATTATGCAACGAAAGCCGGCGTTTCCATTAGTTTTAGCGATATGCTTGTCCCTGATGAAAAAGCTAAACTGATTGAAGAGTCCAATAAGAAAGTTGCGAGCATTCTCCAAGAGCACGAAATGGGACTTATTACCGATACGGAACGTTACAATAAAATTATTGACGTTTGGACGCTTACTACTACAAATGTTAGTATTTCGTTAATGGAGAAAATTAAGAAAGATAAAAACGGCTTCAATTCACTTCACATGATGGTCGATTCCGGTGCAAGAGGTTCCAACGAACAAGTGCGCCAACTGGCAGGAATGAGAGGTTTGATGATGAAACCGCAGAAGAGCCTCAGCGGGCAATCCGGTGAAATTATTGAAAACCCGATTGTCGCTAACTTTAAAGAAGGTTTGTCGGTGTTGGAATATTTTATTTCCACCCACGGTGCTCGCAAAGGTCTTGCCGATACTGCACTTAAGACCGCTGACGCAGGCTACTTGACACGACGTTTAACAGACGTTGCACAGGATATGATTGTTACCGAAAAGGATTGCGGAACAATCAGAGGCGTTTACGTTTCCGCATTGAAGGACGTTGAAATGGAGCGCGAACCTCTTGCTGAAAGAATAACGGGACGCGTTGCACAGGAGGATATTTACGACCCGCGTAACGATGAACTTCTTTGCCCTGCGGGAGAATTGATTACAGAAGAAATTGCCGCAAAAATTGACGAAGCACAGATAGAAGAGGTTTACATTAGAACCGTTCTTACTTGCGAAGCCAAGCACGGCGTTTGCGCTAAATGCTACGGACGCAATCTTACTACCGGTAAATTGGTTGAGGTTGGAGAGTCCGTCGGTATTGTCGCTGCACAGTCAATCGGGGAACCCGGAACTCAGCTTACACTGCGTACCTTCCACTTGGGCGGTACTTCATCTCGTATTGCCAGCCAGTCACAAGTAGAGTCCGGTGTTGCAGGTAAAGTTAAATTTGAGAAAATGGTTTTCGTAGAAAAAACAGATTACCTCGGCTCTGTAAAAGTAGTAACCGGTCGTAGGGGTTCTATCGGCATCTTCGATTTGGACGGCAGGCAAATTAAGAAATACGATATTCCTTACGGTGCCGAATTGTTGGTTGACGAAGGTCAGGAAGTAAGTAAGGGCACGCCCCTTTACAACCATGACCCATATAACGCAGTGATTTTAACCGACAAAGGCGGAAGAATACGTTACATCGACTTCCTGGAAGACAGAACAATTAAACAGGTTGCCGACGAACAAACCGGTCACGTCCAGAAGGTGGTTATCGAATCGAAAGATAAAGCGCTTAATCCTACAATTTTAGTTGAGGATGAAAACGGCGAAGGAAAGATGTTCAACCTTCCCATTGGTGCTTACGTTACGGTTGAAGAAGGCGAGAAAGTACCTGCGGGTACAATACTTGCGAAGATTTCAAAACAAACTTCCAAAACGCGGGACATCACCGGTGGTTTGCCAAGGGTTACAGAGCTCTTCGAAGCAAGAAGTCCCCACGACCCCGCTATTGTTTCTGAAATTGAGGGCCTTGTTAAGTTCGGAGCGCGTAAAAAAGGTTCGCGCGAAATAATCGTTGAATCTTTTGACGGCTCGGTTCAAGAAGTTTACAATGTACCTTACGGAAAACACCTTCTCGTGCAGGAGGGAGACGAAATAAACGCCGGCGATAAAATTACCGACGGTCCGGTTGACCCTCACGATATCTTGAAGATTAAAGGTCCCAATGCGGTTCAGGAATATCTCGTAAACGAAATTCAGGACGTTTACCGTCTTCAAGGCGTTAAAATAAATGATAAACACATTGAGGTTATTGTTAGACAAATGCTGAGGAAACTTAGAATTGTTTCTTCCGGCGATACTCCTTTTATTGAAGAAGACCTTGTGGACAGAGTAAAGTTACTTGAAGAGAACGAACGAATTGCCAATATGGTTGTTGTTGAAGACCCAGGCGGTTCGAGATTGGAACCAGGACAATTGATTACACGCCATAAGTACAGAGATATTCAAAATGATTTGGCGCGAAAGGAGAAAGAACCGATGAAAGTTCGGGATGCCGAACCTGCAACGTTCGACAACGTTCTTTTGGGTATTACCCGTGCTGCGCTTTCAACGGAAAGCTTCATCTCCGCCGCTTCTTTCCAAGAGACGACCAAGGTATTAACTAATGCCGCAACGGAGGCAAAGGAAGATTATTTGACCGGCTTGAAAGAGAACGTTGTAATGGGTCATTTAATTCCTGCCGGAACGGGATTGAGAAAATACAAAAATATTATTCTTGAGTTGGAAGAGGAAAGGAAGAAAGAAGAAGAGGAAGTGGAAAAAGAAGCTGAAAAGCAGGAGAAAGAAAAACTGAATGATTAATTTAGCTTGAAAACGGGCTGAATTACTTGACTTTAATTTTAAAACTCTCTATATTGAGAATCTGAATTTTTATTGAAATATTAATTTTCACGGAGGATTTACGTGCCAACAATAAACCAGTTGGTGAGAAAAGGCAGAGAGAAAATTGTCTCGAAAAGTAAGTCGAGAGCTTTGGACGCATGCCCACAAAAGCGCGGCGTTTGTACTAGGGTTTACACTACTACTCCTAAAAAACCAAACTCCGCTCTTAGAAAGGTTGCGAGAGTTCGTTTGACTAACGGAATTGAAGTTACAGCCTATATACCTGGCGAAGGACACAATTTGCAGGAGCACTCAATCGTTTTGATTAGAGGCGGAAGAGTTAAAGATTTGCCCGGCGTTCGTTACCATATTATCCGCGGTACTTTAGATACCAGCGGTGTTGAGGATAGGAAAAAAGGCAGATCGAAGTATGGTGCTAAAAAACCTAAGGCTAAGTAAGAGTTATGAGAAAGAGAAAAGCTGAAAAAAGATTTATTAAACCGGACCCAAGATTCAACGATGTTTTGGTTGCAAAGTTCATTAATTATTTAATGTGGGACGGCAAGAAAACGGTTTCGCGGAACGTCCTCTACGAAAGTTTTGAGATTATTGAGAAGAAGACGAAAGAATCCGCATTGGAAATTTTTAAAAAAGCCGTTAACAATGTTCAACCTTTGGTCGAGGTTCGTAGCCGCAGGGTTGGTGGTGCTACTTACCAAGTACCAATGGAAGTGAGACCGGACAGAAGAATTGCTTTGGCTTTAAGATGGTTGAGGAATTACTCCCGTGAAAGGAAAGAAAAAACAATGGCTCAGAAGTTAGCCGCAGAGTTAATTTCCGCTTCCAAAGGTGAAGGCGCCGCAGTTAAGAAAAAAGACGATACGCATAGAATGGCAGAAGCAAACAAAGCATTTGCTCATTTTAAATGGTGATGATGGTTAAGAAAGGATTTTATGTCTCACAAAAGAGTTGACATATCGAAAGTTAGAAACATCGGAATTATGGCGCATATCGACGCCGGAAAAACCACTACAACCGAACGAATACTTTACTATACGGGTAAAGTACATCGCATCGGTGAAGTGCACGAAGGCGCCGCTACCATGGATTGGATGGAGCAGGAAAAGGAAAGAGGAATTACCATTACGAGCGCAGCAACAACTTGCTTCTGGAGAAATCACCAAATAAATATCATCGACACTCCCGGTCACGTTGACTTTACCGTTGAGGTAGAAAGGTCTTTAAGAGTTCTCGACGGAGTGATTGCTCTTTTCTCGGCAGTCGGCGGTGTGGAACCTCAATCGGAAACGGTTTGGCGCCAAGCGAATAAATACAGCGTTCCGAGAATTGCATTCGTCAATAAAATGGACAGAATCGGAGCGGACTTTTACAACGTAATCGATATGATGAAAGACCGTCTCAAAGCTAATGCTGTTCCTATTACTTTACCAATCGGCGCTGGGGATTTGTTCTCCGGTGTTGTCGATTTGATTGAAATGAAAGCCCGTATGTACCACGAGGAAACACTCGGTGCAACTTATGAGGAGATGGAAATACCTGCGGATTTGCTCCATACTGCGGAAAAATACCGTACAATAATGCTTGAAGCTGTCTCTGAAGTTGATGATACACTTTTGGAAAAATATCTCGACGGCGAAGAAATTACAGCTGATGAAATTAAAAGCGTTCTTAAAAAAGCAACTCAAGAATTGAAAATAGTTCCGGTGATTTGCGGTTCTTCTTACAAGAACAAAGGAGTTCAGAAATTACTTGATGGAATTGTGGATTTTCTTCCTTCACCGTACGATATCGGAACGGTAATAGGCCGTAGGATTAAAGACGGTGAGTTGGTTGAAAGGAAGACCGACGAGAACGAAAAGTTTACCGCTCTTGCATTTAAAATAATGACCGACCCTTACGTTGGGAAATTAACTTATATTCGTGTTTACAGCGGTAAATTAAAAGCCGGTTCTTATGTTTACAATTCGAACTCTCAGAAAAAAGAACGTGTAGGAAGAATTTTACTGATGCATGCCAATCACCGCGAAGATATGAACGAAGTTCGCGCAGGCGATATTGTGGGAATAGTCGGTCTGAAACACACCCGCACGGGAGATACTCTTTGCGATGAACACGGCCCCATTATTCTTGAAGAAATGGAATTTCCCGAGCCTGTTATTCAAATTGCTATTGAACCTAAAACCAAAGCCGATCAGGATAAACTATCGGACGCTTTGGCTAAATTGTCCGAGGAAGACCCTACTTTTCGCGTAAAAGTGGACGAAGAAACCGGGCAGACTTTAATTAGCGGAATGGGTGAGCTTCATTTGGAAATTCTCGTTGACAGAATGAAAAGAGAATTTAAAGTAGAAGCCAACATCGGTAAACCTCAGGTCGCCTATAGAGAAACAATCACTAAAACCGTACAGTCCGAAGGCAGGTTCGTTAAACAGTCGGGCGGACGTGGTAAATACGGTCACGTTTGGCTGGAAATTTCACCCAACGAAATGGGTAAAGGTTTTGAGTTTGAAAACGCAATAGTCGGCGGGGTAGTGCCGAAGGAATACATTCCTGCTGTTCAGAAAGGTGTGAAAGACGCTTTACAGAACGGTGTGATTGCAGGTTATCCCGTTGTGGATGTGAAAGTAAAACTTTACGACGGTTCGTATCATGATGTTGACTCCGATGAGGTTTCTTTTAAAGTTGCCGGCTCTATTGCTTTCCGCGAAGGTGCAAAGAAAGCCAACCCGATTTTATTGGAACCCATCATGAGCTTGGAAATTATTACACCCGAGGAATATCTCGGTGACGTAATGGGAGATTTAAACTCACGACGCGGGAAAATAGAAGGTTTTACCGCAAGGAAAGACGCCCAGGTAATTAGAGCACACGCCCCGTTATCCGAAATGTTCGGATACGCAACGCGCTTGCGTTCAATTACGCAAGGACGCGCTATTTACACAATGCAATTTTCACATTATCAGGAAGCTCCGAAATCCGTTACGGATAAAATTTTGGAGAAATCCTTTAAAACAAAAGCAATGGAAACGATTTAACAATAATTTAAATTAGGTAATAAAACAACAAGGAGTATTCGATGGCAAAAGAAAAATTTGATAGGAGTAAGCCTCACGTTAATATTGGTACTATAGGACACGTAGACCATGGTAAGACGACTCTTACCGCCGCTATTACAATGGCATTAGCGAAGAAAGGACTTTCGGAAGTTAGAACTTTCGACAGTATCGACAATGCTCCCGAAGAGAGAGAACGTGGTATTACGATTGCTACTGCACACGTTGAATACTCGACGGAAAAAAGGCACTATGCTCACGTTGATTGTCCCGGACACGCTGACTACGTTAAAAATATGATTACCGGCGCAGCCCAGATGGACGGTGCAATTTTGGTTGTTGCCGCTACTGATGGTCCTATGCCTCAAACTAGAGAACACATTTTGTTAGCTCGCCAGGTTGGCGTGCCAAGAATTGTCGTCTTCATGAATAAAGTCGATATGGTTGACGATGAAGAACTTTTAGAATTAGTTGAAATGGAATTAAGAGAACTGTTGACAGAGTATGAATTCCCGGGCGATGAAATCCCGATTATTCGCGGTTCGGCTTTGGAAGCATTGGAAGCCGCTTCTAATCCCGACGTCCCTGCTGACGACCCGAGATTGAATTGCATCTGGGAACTTATGGATGCAGTTGACAATTACATCCCTCTTCCCAAAAGAGATGTTGACAAACCTTTCTTAATGCCCGTTGAGGACGTTTTCTCCATTACCGGTCGCGGTACTGTTGCTACCGGTAGAGTAGAGAGAGGCGAAATTAAATTAAACGAAGAAGTTGAATTAATCGGTTTGGGCGTTCATAAGAAAACTGTTGTTACCGGAATCGAAATGTTCCGCAAGGAATTGGACGCTGCAATTGCCGGCGATAATGCTGGCCTTCTTTTGAGAGGTATTGACAAGAAAGAAATTCAGAGAGGAATGGTAGTGGCAAAACCCGGTTCCATTACTCCGCATAAGAAATTCGAAGGTGAGGTTTACGTATTGTCGAAAGACGAAGGCGGACGTCACACTCCGTTCTTTAACGGCTACAGACCGCAGTTCTATTTCCGCACAACGGACGTTACCGGTGTTGCAATGCTTCCTGAAGGAACCGAAATGGTTATGCCTGGCGATAACGTTAGACTTTCCGTCGAACTTATTTCCGAAATAGCCATGGAAGAAGGCCTTCGCTTTGCTATACGCGAAGGCGGTAGAACGGTTGGCGCTGGAGTTGTAACTAAAATCATTGAATAAATTAAATATTGATATGTTAGGGAAGGATTGTTCCTTCCCTTCTTTATCTTAAGTAATAGGAGAAAGAAAGTTGCCTGGTCAGAAGATTAGAATTAAATTGAAATCATACGATCATATTTTGATTGACAAATCGACCGAAAAGATTATTAAAACGGTTAAAAGTACCGGTGCGGTTGTTTCGGGTCCTATCCCGTTACCAACCAAGCGCTCCGTTTTTACTGTTCTAAGATCTCCTCACGTAGATAAAAAATCTCGCGAGCAGTTTGAAATTCGTTCTCACAAAAGAATAATTGATATTCATAATTCTAATAACAAGACCGTCGATTCTCTTAGTAAATTGGAAATACCGGCGGGTGTTGATATTGAGATTAAGTTATAAGGATGATTAAAATGCCTGGATTGTTAGGTAAAAAAATAGGAATGACAAGTATTTACACGGATGATGGTTCTAATATTCCCGTTACTGTGGTTGAAGCAGGCCCGTGTACCGTTGTCGGTAAAAAAACAACCGAAAAAGACGGTTACGAGGCTTTAATATTGGGTTTTGGTGCTAAAAAGGAAAAACACCTTAATAAACCCGAAAAGGGATTCTTTACAAAAAACAAAGTAGAACCTGCTAAGGTGATTAAAGAATTTAAAAATTTTCAAACCGAAGAATTTAATAACGGCGATAAAATAACCGTTGAGATTTTTAAGGAAGGTGAGAAAGTTAAAGTTAGCGGGATGAGCAAAGGCAAAGGATTCCAGGGTGTAATGAAACGTCACGGCTTCGGCGGCGTCGGCGGCACAACGCACGGTCAAGGCGATAGACTCAGAGCACCGGGTTCAATAGGACAAAGCTCCTATCCCTCAAGAGTTCTTAAAGGCACACGCATGGCTGGCAGAACCGGCCACGAAAGAGTGACCGTAAAAAATCTTAAAGTTGTAAAAATAATCCCGGAGAAAAACATCATTATGCTTAAAGGCGCTGTCCCGGGTGCAATCAATACTATAGTGGAAATTAAAAATTAGTTGGTTGGCAAGATGAAATTAGATGTGTATAAAATAGATGGTAGTAAATCCGGCGAAACGATTGAATTAACGGATGATATTTTTGCTATTGAACCGAACGATCACGTAATTTACCTCGATGTTAAAGCCTTTTTGGCTAATAAGCGTCAAGGCACTCACAAAGCTAAGGAAAGAAGCGAAGTTAGAGGTGGCGGACGTAAACCATGGAGACAGAAAGGGAGAGGAACGGCTCGTGCCGGTACAACCCGCTCACCCCTTTGGGTCGGCGGCGGAACTATTTTCGGACCACGACCAAGAAGTTACAGACAGAAGGTGAATGCTAAGGTTAAGAAATTGGCAAGGAAATCGGCTCTTTCTTACAAAGCCAAAGCCAACCAAATTCTTGTTGTTGAGGATTTTGAATTTGAAGCTCCAAAGACAAAAAATGTAGTTAATTTCTTGAATGCTCTTGAACTTAACGGTAAAAAAGTTCTTCTGCTTACGGAAAGTAAAAAACAAAATATTTATCTCTCCGGCAGAAATGTTCCGAAATTCAACGTTTTGGAAGCAAACAGTGCGGCTACTTATCACTTGCTGAATAATCAAGTGCTAATTTTTCAAAAAAGCGCCGTCGAGAAATTAGTAAGTACATTAAATTAAATGGATTTGAGATGAGAAGTATTTTAATTAGACCTTTGGTTACCGAAAAGATGACGGATATTACTGCTGAAGAAAACAAGTACGGCTTTGTCGTTGATATTAATGCAAATAAGATTCAGATAGCCAAAGCCGTTCAAGAAAAGTTTCAAGTTGACGTTGTCGCTGTTAATACAACTAGACATAAAGGGAAAACAAGAACACAATTTACCAAGAGAGGACGTTTTACAGGTAAAACTCCTCGGGTGAAAAAAGCAATTGTTACCCTTAAGGAAGGTCAAACTATCGATTTGTTAGGCGAATCATAGGAATAAGGAAGACGGAGAATTAAATGGCAATTAGAAAGTTAAATCCGGTTACGCCCGGTACAAGGTTTATGTCGGTTCCGACTTTTGAGGAGATAACGAAAACCTCTCCCGAAAAGTCATTGACCGTTTCGTTGAAGAAAAGCGGCGGTAGGAACAATCATGGACGTGTAACTGCACGTCACCGCGGCGGCGGACATAAAAGGAAATATCGTGTTATTGACTTTAAAAGAGATAAATTCGGAATTCCGGCTAAAGTTTTTTCCATCGAATACGACCCGAACAGGTCCGCAAGAATTGCATTGCTTCATTACATTGACGGTGAGAAAAGGTACATTTTGGCTCCCGACGGTTTAAAAGTAGGCGATACGGTTCAATCGGGACCCGATAGCGAAATTAAAGTTGGTAATGCTCTTAAATTAAAAGATATTCCGCTCGGTAGTTTTGTCCATAATGTTGAACTTAAACCTGGTAAAGGCGGACAGTTAGGACGTTCTGCCGGTTCCTCTTTACAATTAATGGCAAGGGAAGGAAATTACGCAACGTTGAAAATGCCCTCCAGCGAGGTTAGAATGGTTCATGTGGAATGTATGGCAACATACGGAACGGTTGGTAATGCAGACCATCTGAACATCAGCGTTGGTAAAGCAGGCAGAAGCAGATGGCTCGGTAAACGCCCGCATACCCGAGGCGTTGCAATGAACCCCGTTGACCACCCAATGGGCGGCGGCGAAGGGAAATCTTCCGGCGGCGGTCACCCTGTCTCACCCTGGGGTCAAGCAGCCAAAGGTTTGAAAACCCGCAAAAAGAAAAAAGATTCTAATAAATACATAGTAAGAAGAAGAAAAAGTTAGAGATTGAAATATGCCAAGGTCAATTAAAAAAGGTCCGTACGTAAATTACAAGCTACTTAAAAGAGTACGCGAGTTAAACGATAAAAACCAGAAAAAGATTATTAAAACCTGGTCGCGTGCAAGTATGATTGTTCCTGAATTTGTGGGGCACACAATTGCCGTACACAACGGGAACAAAATGATTCCGGTTTACATCTCGGAAAATATGGTGGGTCACAAATTAGGTGAATTCTCTCCCACTCGTATTTTTAGGGGTCACCCGGGCACTAAAGCCGAAAAAGCAGCTAGAATGAAGAAATAGGTATTGAGGAATTTGTTAAATGGAAGCAAAAGCAACACATAAGTATATTGGAACTTCGCCTCGTAAGATGAGACTTGTTATTGATTTGATTAGAGGCGAATCGGTTGAGCAAGCAATTGAAATTTTGCATTTTAGCCCCAAGCATGCTGCAAGAGACGCTGAAAAAGTTTTGCGCTCGGCTGTAGCTAATTTGTTTAACAAGGACGAGGAATCGCATTACGACCCTTCCGACCTTTACGTCAAGGAAGCGTATGTTGATCAGGGTCCTACATTAAAAAGGATTTTGCCTGCCCCTATGGGTAGGGCTTACAGAGTAAGGAAAAGATCTAATCATTTGACAATTGTAGTAGCTACGAAAAGTTAACTTTAGGAGGAATATTTTTGGGTCAGAAAACAAATCCAATAGGTCTTAGAGTCGGAATAATTAGAGGTTGGGAATCTAATTGGTACGAACGCGGAAGTTATGCCAACAAATTGTTGGAAGACAGAAAGATTAGAATGTACATAAGGAACCGTCTTAAAAAGGCGGGCATTTCAAGAATTGTTGTTAACCGTACCTCTAAGAACGTGATTTTAAATATTTACACTTCACGTCCCGGTGTGGTAATTGGTAAAAGCGGTAAAGAAATCAATCAGTTGGAAGAAGAATTGAAGAAAATTACCGGCAAGGAAGTAAAGATTCAGATTTCGGAGATAAAGCGCCCTGAACTCGATGCTTACCTCGTTGCCGAAAATATTGCACAGCAGTTAACCGGTAGAATTTCTTTCCGTAGAGCAATGAAATCCGCCATTACCTCTGCAATGAGAATGGGCGCCGAAGGCATCCGTGTAATGTGTGCAGGTAGATTAGGCGGTGCCGAAATGGCAAGAACGGAGCAGTACAAGGAAGGAAGAATTCCTCTGCATACTTTAAGAGCTGACATCGATTATGCTGTTGCTACCGCTCAAACAATTTATGGCTCCATTGGTGTTAAAGTTTGGATTTGCCGTGGAGAAATTTTAGGTAAAAGAATTTCTGAGTAAGAGTTACTGGGAGTAGTCTCTATGTTAATGCCGAAAAGAGTAAAATACAGGAAAATGCAACGCGGCCGCCGAAAAGGCAAAGCAAACCGCGGTCACAGAGTTAGTTTTGGAGATTTTGGACTTAAAGCCTTAGAAGCCGGTTGGATTACCAGCCGTCAAATAGAAGCCTGTAGGGTGGCTATGACGCGTAAGATGAAAAGGGACGGAAAAGTTTGGATACGTATTTTCCCCGACAAACCCGTTTCAAAGAAACCTTTGGAAACACGTATGGGTAAAGGTAAAGGCGCACCGGAATTTTGGGTCGCTGTCGTTAAACCCGGCAGAGTTATGTTCGAGGTAGCCGGCGTCTCCGAAGAATTGGCTCGCGAAGCTTTGAGATTAGCTTCTCATAAACTTCCGATTAAAACTAAAATTGTCGTAAGACCGGATTACGAATAAAAATAAGGTGATTTCAGAATGAAGATGTACGAAATTCGTGAAATGAGAAATGAAGAATTGAAGAAAAGAATTGAAGAAGAGGAAATGAATCTTATCGACTTAAGATTCCAGAACTCTTTTAAAAGTCTTACAAATACATCGAAAATTAAACTCACGCGAAGAGATATTGCAAGAATGAAAACCGAACTTCGCCAAAGAGAAGAACAAGAGAAGAATAATAATTAAGGAGTTATTCTAAGTTTATGGAAAAACGCGGACATCGTAAAATAAGAATCGGTACTGTTATTGGAAATAAAATGGACAAGAGCATTATCGTTGCCATCGAAAGGAAGGTAGCGCATCCGATTTACAAGAAGTATTTTAAGAAAACAACTAAGCTAATGGTTCACGACGAAAAGAACGAATGTAATGTTGGTGATGTGGTTAAGATTATGGAAACGAGACCGTTAAGCAAGAATAAAAACTGGCGTTTGGTTGAAATAGTTGAAAAAGCTAAGTAATTTGAGCGAGAGAAGGAGTAGCCTAAAATGATACAACAAGAAACAAACTTAGTAGTAGCAGACAATTCCGGCGCAAAAAAGGTTCGCTGTATTAAGGTTTTAGGCGGAAGTAGGAAAAGATATGCTACGGTCGGTGACTTGGTTGTTGTTACTGTTAAAGCTGCCATACCCGGCGGTGGAGTTAAAAAAGGTGAGGTTTCTAAAGCTGTAATAGTAAGAACCAAAAAGGAAGTCCGACGTAAAGACGGCTCTTACATCCGTTTCGATGAAAATGCCGCCGTTCTTTTGAACAATCAGAACGAACCACGCGGTACACGCATCTTCGGTCCCGTTGCAAGAGAACTGCGGGATAAAAAATTTATGAAAATAATCTCTTTAGCGCCTGAAGTATTATAAATTAAGGATTTGGCAATGAAAGTTAAAAAGAACGATATGGTTTTGGTAATTGCGGGTAACTACCTCGGTAAAACCGGTAAGGTTTTGAAAGTGTTCCCGGCAAAGAACAAGGTGATTATCGAAGGCGTTAACGTTAGAAAACGCCACACTAAACCGAATCAACAATACCCTAACGGCGGTATTATTGAAAAAGAACTTCCTATTAACGTCTCTAACGTAATGGTTTTGGACCCTAAGACAAACGAACCTACCAGAATTGGTAAAAGAATCATTATTGATGACAAAACCGGGAAGAAGAAAAGCGTTAGAATTTCTAAATCAAGCGGTGAAATGTTGGCTTAATTTTGAGGATTAGATTTAACTATGGCTAAAAAAACAGAAACAAAAAAGACAGAAACTAAGAAAGCGGAAACTAAAAAAACAGCTTCGAAGAAAACTGCGAAAAAAGTTTCAAAAACAGTTGAAGATAATTATGCTCCGAGACTTTTAACAAAGTACCGGAAGGATATTGTACCGGCTTTAATGAAGCAATTTTCGTACAAAAACGTTATGCAAGTTCCGAAAATTCAGAAGATTGTAGTTAATATGGGTGTCGGTGAAGCCGCTCAGGATTCCAAACAGCTCGATGAAGCAATTGCCGATATCAGAGCTATTACAGGTCAGCATCCTACCATTCGTACGGCTAAAAAATCGGTTTCGAACTTTAAACTGCGTCAAGGAATGAAAATCGGTGCGAAAGTTACGCTCCGTAAAGCAATGATGTACGAATTTTTAGATAGATTAATTACTACCGCTCTTCCGCGTGTGCGAGACTTCCGTGGTATTTCGGATAAATCTTTCGACGGAAGAGGAAATTACACGCTCGGAATTAAAGAGCAGACCGTTTTCCCTGAAATTAACGTTGATAAGGTTACTAAAGTTCGGGGAATGGATATTACTTTTGTCACCTCCGCCAAAACCGATGAAGAGGCTTTTGCACTCCTTTCGGCTTTCGGAGTTCCATTTAAAAGAAAAGAAATGCAATAATATAGGGACAATTATGGCAAGAAAGTGCATGGCAGCCCGCGAGGCTAAAAAACAAAAGTTAGTTGAAAAATATGCTAAGGTTCGTAAAGAACTTAAAGAAAAAGGTGATTACGAAGGTTTGCAAAAATTGCCGAAAAATTCCGTTCCGGTCAGATTGCACAACCGTTGTTTGGTTACGGGGCGCTCCCGCGGTTACTACAGAAAATTTGGCGTCTCAAGATTAGTTTTTCGTGAAATGGCTCTCCGCGGTGAAATACCCGGAGTAAAGAAATCAAGTTGGTAATAAGAGGAGAATGTTAAATGCCAGTTACTGATCCGATTGCAGATTTTTTAACAAGAATTAGAAATGCAGTCAAAGCAAAAAAGAGATGGGTTGAAATCCCAGCCTCTAATATGAAAATTCGCATTGCCGAAATAATGAAAGATTACAATTTTATCAGAGATTTTACGGTTATTGAAGATAATAAACAAAACGTGGTTCGTATCTTCCTGAAATATGTTAACGATACTTCCTCGATTACAGGGCTGAAAAAAATTAGTAAACCCGGTTTGAGAGTGTACACGGATAAGGACCACTTACCGAGAGTATTGAACGGATTGGGAATTGCAGTTATTTCAACCTCGCAAGGATTGATGAGCGATAAACAAGCTCGGAAAGAAGGGGTTGGCGGCGAAGTT
This sequence comes from Melioribacteraceae bacterium, assembly GCA_015486905.1. GTDB lineage: Bacteria > Bacteroidota > Ignavibacteria > Ignavibacteriales > Melioribacteraceae > WFQV01. The sequence continues at coordinate 23,579 of WFQV01000011.1, forward strand.
GTTTGTTATATTTGGTAAAATTTAGTTAACGGAGTTTAAAAGTGTCGAGAATTGGTAGAAAACCGGTAAATATTAAAGACGTTCAAGTTGAACTGAACGGTAAAGATTTGAAAATAAAAGGTAAATTGGGTGAACTGCAATTTACTTTGCACCCGAACATTACCGTTGAAATCGATGGCGAAGTATTAAACGTCAAAAGACCAAATGATCAGAAAGAGAACCGCGCTTTACACGGAATGACGCGCGCCATTATTCAGAATATGGTTACAGGCGTTACGGAAGGATATTCCAAAACACTTGAAATTGTCGGGGTTGGTTACCGTGCAGAATTAAAAGGGAAAAACCTTTTGCTTTCAATTGGTTATTCGCATCCCATTTATTTCATTCCTCCGGAAGAAATTACTTTGGAAGTCCCTTCGCCTACTCAGATAAAAATCAGCGGAATCGATAAAGAATTAGTCGGCTTGGTTGCTGCAAAAATTCGCTCCTTCCGCAAACCCGAACCTTACAAAGGTAAAGGGATTAAGTATTCAGATGAAATTATTATTCGAAAAGCCGGCAAGACGGCAGGTTAAAAATTTTGGCAGGAGATTTAAGATAAAATGCTTTCAAAAAAGTTAACGAAAAGAGATAAAAAAAAGATTAGAATTAAGAAAAAATTGCTCGGTACGGCTGACCGTCCGAGGATTGTTGTTTACCGCAGTTTGAAACAAATGTACGCACAGTTGGTTGATGATACATCGGGGAAAACAATTTTATCGGCAAGCTCCTTGTCGAAGGAAGTTTCCGACGAAATAAAAAACTCCAAAAATAAACTTGATGTTTCTTTTGCCGTCGGCGAATTGCTGGCAAAAAAAGCGAAAGAAAAAGGAATTGAAAAAGTTGTTTTCGACCGCAGCGGTTACGCTTACCACGGCAGAATTAAAGCCGTGGCCGAAGGCGCCAGAAAAGGCGGATTGATTTTTTAAATGATGCCGGGTCGTCTAATGGCAGGACAGCGGCCTTTGGAGCCGTATGTAGAGGTTCGAATCCTCTCCCGGCAGCCAAAGTTGAAGTTATGTTTGATTAAAGGAGATTAAATTGAAACCGAAAAAAGTAACTATTCTTGAAGATCTTAAAGAAAGAGTTGTACAGATAAATCGCGTTGCTAAGGTAGTTAAAGGCGGTCGCCGTTTTTCGTTTAACGCAATTGTTGTTGTTGGTGATGAAAACGGACATGTAGGAGTAGGATTAGGTAAAGCTAATGAAGTTACGGACGCAATTTCCAAAGGTGTTGATGATGCAAAGAAAAACGTTTACAAAATCCCGATTGTTAAAGGCACTATTCCTCACGAAATAATTGGGAAATACGGAGCCGGAAGAGTATTGCTGAAACCCGCATCTCCCGGAACGGGATTAATTGCCGGTGGCGGTGTGCGTGCCGTACTTGAACTTGCAGGTATTCAAGATGTTCTTACCAAATCTTTGGGCTCCAGCAACCCGCATAATCAAGTCAAAGCTACGATGCAAGGTTTGCTCAATTTAATTGACGCTTACCGTATGGCAAATAAAAGAGATATGATTATTAGTGAATTGTTTAACGCCTAATTGGGGACTGAGATGGCAAAGAAATTAAAAATAACTCAAACAAGAAGCATTATTGACAGACCGAAAGATCAGAAAAGGACAATAGAAGCCCTCGGTTTAGGAAGACCGAATTACGTAAAAGTTCACAACGACACTCCTCAAATAAGGGGAATGATTAATAAAGTATCGCATTTAGTTAAAGTTGAAGAAATTGAAGAATAGGTGATTTAATGGATATTCTAAGTAATTTAAAATATGCAAAAGGTTCTGTGAAGAAACGCAAAAGGGTTGGCAGAGGCGAAGGCTCGGGATACGGCGGAACGTCGGCCCGCGGAATGAACGGACAGAAATCCCGCTCGGGCGCCAAACACCGCGCTTGGTTCGAAGGCGGTCAAATGCCTTTGCAGAGGAGAGTCCCGAAAAAAGGATTTACCAATATTTTTAAAATACATTACCAAGCCGTTAATGTGGAAGATTTACAGAGACTCGTTGATGCGAAGAAATTGGAAGATGACAATATTAACCCAAGCGTTCTTTACAAAAACGGTTTGATTTCCAAAGCTGCTCCTTATAAAATATTGGGGCGCGGAGATTTAACGGCTAAGTTGAACGTCGAAGCTCCCAAATTTAGTGCTTCGGCAAAAGAAAAAATCGAAAAAGCCGGTGGAACTATTAAAGAGATTAAAGTCTAATGGGAAAATTTCAGGACACATTTCGAAATATTTACAAGGTACACGAGTTAAGGCAAAGAATTATTTACACCTTGGCTCTGTTGGTTGTTGTTAGAATAGGAGCGCATATTACGCTGCCTGGCATCGACTCCCGTCTGCTTGCGGACGCAATGGCGAATAGCACGTCCAATAATTTGTTCGGTCTTTACGATTTGTTTGTCGGCGGCGCATTCAGAAATGCGGCAATATTCGCCCTGGGGATAATGCCCTATATCAGTTCGTCTATTATTATTCAGCTTTTAGGCGCCGTTGTGCCTTACTTCCAAAAGTTACAGCGTGAAGGAGAGGAAGGCAGAAAGAAAATAACCCAGCTTACACGTTACGGAACGGTTTTAATTTCGGCTTTTCAAGCTTGGGGTGTTACAATTCATTTGCGCAACCTTTCCGCCAACGGGCAATCAATTGTGCCCGCTAACATTTCCGCTTTCAGTTTCACTATTTCGGCTGTAATGATTCTTACCGCCGGAACGGTATTTATGATGTGGCTCGGTGAACAAATAACCGATAAAGGAATTGGCAACGGTATTTCCTTAATAATTTTTATTGGAATAATTGACCGGCTTCCTTTTGCATTACTTGACGAATTTCAGCTCCTTCAATCCGGTCAGAGAAATATCATAATTGAGATTGTAATACTTACGTTTTTGTTCTTAATTATTGCCGGTATTGTTTTGGTTACCGAAGGAACGAGGAGGATCCCTGTTCAATACGCCAAGAGAGTAGTGGGAAGGAAAGTTTATGGCGGAGTTACGCAGTACATTCCGCTTAAAGTTAATACCGCCGGTGTGATGCCTATTATCTTTGCACAGTCGATTATGTTTATTCCTAATACAGTGCTCTCCTTCTTTCCGAATAATGAATTTATGATGACGCTTTCGAGGTATTTTGTTTACACCTCCTTTACATATTCTTTCATTTATGCTTTGATGATTATTTTCTTCACTTATTTTTACACTGCCATTGCTTTTAATCCTCAAGATGTTGCGGAGAATATGAAGAAGCAAGGCGGGTTCATTCCAGGTATTCGACCTGGTAAGCAGACTTCGGAATTTATTGACAATATTTTAACGAAAATCACATTGCCCGGTTCAATATTCCTGGCAATTGTTGCAATTATTCCTGCTTTCGTCTCTAAGATGGGAGTTTCGGGAAGATTTGCTTCGTTCTTTGGCGGAACAAGTTTGTTGATTATTGTAGGTGTCGCTTTGGACACTTTACATCAAATCGAATCTCATTTAACAATGCGCCATTACGACGGCTTTTTAAAGTCGGGTAAATTGCGCAGCAGAAGAAGTTAAAATTGATTTTTATTAAGACAAAGAAAGAAATTGACTTTATTAGAGAGAGTTGTCAGATTGTAGCCGAAACTTTACAGCTGGTTAAAAGCCATGTGAGGGAAGGCATTACAACTCTGGAACTCGATAAAATTGCTGAGGATTATATCCGAAGCAACGACGCAGTACCTGCTTTTAAAGGATATTCACAAGGCGGTGCTGACGGATTTCCGGGAACTATTTGTGCTTCCGTAAATGAAGATATAGTTCACGGAATTCCTGGCGATAGAGTTCTTAAAAACGGTGACATTATTTCAATTGACGTAGGAGCATTGAAAAATCGCTACTACGGCGACGGCGCTTTAACAGTGGCTGTTGGTGAAATATCCGACGAGAAAAAATTTTTAATGAAAGTAACCGAAGAGTCTCTTTACAAAGGTATTGAGGCGGCAGTTGCAGGTAATAGAATCGGGGATATTTCCGCGGCTGTGCAACACCACGTGGAAAGCAACGGATTTTCAGTTGTGAGAGAACTTACCGGTCACGGTGTGGGAAGATTGCTTCACGAAGACCCACAAATACCGAATTACGGTAAGCCGCATTCCGGACCCAAAATTAAAAACGGAATGACAATTGCAATCGAACCAATGGTTAACGCCGGTGCTCATTACGTTAGAGTAGCCGACGACGGTTGGACGGTTTACACTGCGGATTTGAAACCCGCAGCTCACTTTGAACACTCTATTGCAATTATTGATGGAAAACCGGAAATTTTAACGGTGTGCTAATGGCAAAACAAGGACCAATAAAAGTTGACGGAGTTGTTACGGAAACATTACCTAATGCTAACTTTAGGGTTAGGTTGGATAACGGTCACGAAGTATTGGCTCACATTTCCGGCAAGATGAGAATGCATTATATTAAAATTCTTGTAGGCGACAAGGTTGCAGTTGAACTTTCGCCTTACGATTTGAACAAAGGTAGAATTACTTACAGGTACAAATAACGGAGATACCGAGATGAAGGTAAGAACTTCAGTTAAAAAGATGTGTGAGCATTGTAGGATAATCAAAAGGAACGGTGTGGTGCGCGTGATTTGTAAAAATCCCAAGCACAAACAGCGTCAAGGTTAAAAGTAACTTAGGAGGTTAGTAATTTGGCTCGTATAGCAGGTGTGGATTTACCAAAAACGAAAAAAGCTTACATTGGATTAACTTACATTTACGGCGTTGGTCAACACACGGCATTAAAAATTTTTGAAATGGCCGGTGTCGACCCGAATAAAAAAGTTGCCGATTTAACCGAAGAGGAAGTGGCAAAAATTCGCTCGGTTCTGACGGCTAACGTTAAAGTGGAAGGAGCTTTGCGCAGTGAAGTCCAGCAAAACATTAAACGATTAATGGATATCGGTGCTTACAGAGGACTTCGTCACAGAAGAGGTTTGCCTGTCCGAGGACAAAGGACAAGAACAAATGCGCGTACCAGGAAAGGGAAACGTAAAACCGTTGCCGGAAAGAAGAAAGCTCCGGGTAAGAAATAATCCTTTTTAATTAGTAGGAGTTAAGAATTGGCTAAGACAACGAGAAAAGCAAAGAAAAAAGTACACGTAGATTCTATTGGAGTCGCACACATAAAAGCTTCTTTTAATAATGTGTTGGTTACAATTACCGATGTTTACGGGAACACCATCTCATGGTCTTCCGCCGGTAAAATGGGTTTCAAGGGTTCGCGGAAAAACACACCGTTTGCCGCACAAGTTACTGCTGAAGCAGCTGCTAAAGAAGCATACGATTTGGGACTTAGAAAAGTTGACGTGTTGGTTAAAGGTCCGGGTTCGGGTAGGGAAGCCGCTATCAGAGCTCTTAATACCGCCGGACTTCAAATTTTATCAATTAAGGATATTACACCCATTCCACATAATGGTTGTAGGCCTCCAAAGAGAAGAAGAGTTTAATTAGGAGAGTATTAGATGGCAAGATATACTGGTCCAAGCTGCAAATTGTGCAGAAGAGAAAGACAAAAATTGTATTTGAAAGGCACCAAATGTTTGTCGGATAAATGTCCCCTGGAAAAAAAGAACTACGCTCCGGGGCATCATGGTTTGAACAGACGTACAAAATATTCCGAATATGGTGTGCAGCTTAGAGAAAAACAAAAAGTTAAAAGAATTTACGGTTTGCAGGAAACGCAGTTCAGAATTTATTTTGACAAAGCAAACCGCCAGAAAGGTGTGACGGGTGAAAACTTAATCAAACTTTTGGAAAGAAGATTGGACAATGTTGTTTACAGATTTGGTTTTGCACCTTCACGTAAAGCAGCACGCCAATTAGTTCTTCACCGTCATTTCCTGGTTAACGGTAAAATAGTTAACGTTCCTTCTTACCTTCTTTCACCCGGCGACGTTGTAAGTGTGAAAGAAAGAAGCAGGAAATTAGACATTATTCATAATGCATTGAGAAGGACGAAAGAAAATCTTCACAATTGGTTGTCTGTCGATAAAGCAAATCTTCAAGGCACGTTCTTGAATTTGCCTGAAAGAGAAGAAATTCCGCTCGAGGCTAACGAACAGTTAATCGTCGAGTTGTATTCTAAATAATAATTAATTACGAGGATTTAAATGAATTATCCTTTTATAAAAATACCGGACGGAGTAATATTAGAAGAATCTACGGCTACGGAAACTTACGGTAAGTTTTCCGTACAACCGCTTGAAAGAGGTTATGGCGTTACGTTAGGTAATTCGTTCAGAAGAGTGCTGTTGTCCTCACTTACCGGTGCGGCAATTACGGCGGTTAAGATTGAAGGTATTTTACATGAGTTTACTACCGTGCCCGGTGTGGTCGAGGATGTTACGGAAATTATTCTGAATCTTAAAAAAGTAAGAATGAAAATGGGTGATGAGAAAGTTGAAAAAACAACTATCTCGCTTGAAGGACCGTGCGAATTTACCGCAAAAGATATTCAAGATGCAACACCGGACATTAAAATATTGAACCCCGATTTACATATTGCTATATTAAACGAAGGTTCCAAGTTGAATATGGAACTTCGTTTCGGACTTGGTAAGGGTTACGTCCCGGCAAGCGAGCAGGTAATTCCGGACCAAACAATCGGAATTATTCCTATCGATTCAATCTTTTCACCAATTCGTAATGTGAAATATAACGTTGAAAACGTTCGCATAGGTGAAAGGAACGATTACGAAAAATTAACTTTGGAAATAACTACCGACGGCTCTATTACCCCGGAAGATGCTCTTTCGAGCTGTGCGCAAATATTTAAAGACCACGTTAAACTCTTCATCCATTTTGAAGTTGAAAAGGAAGAGGAAGAGGAAGAAATTAAAGTTGACGCAGAGACGGAAAGAATTCGTAAAATTCTTATGACAAGCGTTGACGATTTGGAACTAAGCGTGCGTTCGCATAACTGTTTAAAAGCGGCTAACATCGAAACTTTAGGCGAGTTGGTACGCAGGGAAGAATCGGAACTTCTTAAGTTTAGAAATTTCGGTAGAAAATCCCTCTCCGAATTGAGTGAAATTGTTGAAAACTACGGTCTTGAATTCGGAATGGACGTAGATAAATATCTTAAAGACGATAAAGAAAAAAAACAATATTGAGTAAGGTGCAGAATGAGACACAGAGTTAAAGGAAGGAAATTAGGCAGAACGGCATCTCACAGAAAAACAACTTTGAGATCTTTGACAACTTCGCTGTTAAGGCACAAAAGAATTACAACTACGTTGGCAAAAGCAAAGGAGCTGAGAACTTTTGTTGAACCTTTAATGACACGTGCAAAAATTGACAGTGTTGCCGCACGTCGTTACGTTGCAAGGGAAATTAAAGATAGAGAAATAGTAAAAGAACTTTTTGGAGAAATAGCCGAGAAAATTCGTGAAAGAAACGGTGGTTACACTCGCATTGTTAAATTAGGTCAACGTGTGGGAGACGCCGCAGAACTGGCTATTATCGAATTGGTTGATTACAACGAATTTGAAAGCGAAAAGCCCAAGAAAGCTACAAAGAAAAAAGAGAAAGTAAAAGAAGAAGAAAAAATAGAAACCTTCGAGGAAGCCGCAGTTGAAGAAGCAAATGTAATTGAGGAAACTACGGAAGAACCAAAAGAAGCTGAAACCGAGACAACTGCGGAAGAAGCAACTGCAAACGCAGAAGTTGCTGAAGAAGCAACAATGGTTGAGGAAAAAGCCGAAGAAACTTCGGAAGAGAATGTAGAAATCGGGAAAGAAGAAAAGGAAGAAACCGAACCAAAACCCGAAGCTACCGGAAACAAAGATGAAAGCACGGAAGAAAAAAATTCTGAAGAAGATAAGAAATAACTATCATAATTACTCCTTTTGTTTAAGCGGCTTGGGTAAAAACCGAGCCGCTTTTTTTTGCTTCATTGAAAATATTTGTAGTAAGAAGCCTCGGACAATCCGTTCTACAAATTATTGCTTGGATTTTTTTTCTAATTAAATGTGTTCATACATTGCGGTTAACAATAACAGAAACCACTTTTGGGAGTAAACTCATTGAATAATTTAGATCAAAAGGAAGACTCTTTTGTTTTACAATATTGAGCATTAAAATGGTGGAAGTAAAATTTGTAAAATCAATTGTTGAGACTAAAGACAAACCGAAATTGTCACTGCCGGAGATTGTTCTCTGCGGGCGCTCGAACGTTGGGAAATCCTCTTTTATTAACTCTTTCTTTAACAGAAAAAATCTCGCGAAGGTAAGTTCTACACCCGGTAAAACCCGATTGATTAATTATTACTCGGTGAACGATAAATTTTACATTGTCGATTTACCCGGTTTCGGCTATGCTAGAGCTCCTAAGACCGAGCAGGCTAAATGGGAAAAGATGATTACAAATTTTCTGCTAAATTCAAGAAATGTTTTATTTGCTTTTCATTTTATCGATAGCCGTCATAAACCGACAAATCTTGATGTTTTATTGAGGGACTTTTTAAATGAATTCAATATTAGCACAAAAATAATTCTTACAAAGACGGATAAACTTAAACAATCCGAACTGGCAAAGGCAAAGAAAAACGCCAAAGAATTTTTAAGCGGCGAATTTGACGACAGCAATATTTTCTTTTATTCGGCGGTTAAAGGGACGGGCAAGAACGAAATTAAAAAATTTCTCTCCAAAACTTTCGGATTTAAAATCTAACCAAAACAAACTTCCCTTGCTTTTTGGCTTAAGCTCGTATATTTTTAAAAATTATTTTTTGAATAATGAACTTCTATGCTGTTGGACAAAAAAAATAGAAAAAGGCTTCTAATTTTCCTCTTGATTCCCATTCTTGCGGTTATCCCGTTTGTAACGGAAGATATTGTTTTAAGAGTTATTGCCGCCTTGCTTTTAATTATTTACGTCGGCTTCATTATTTTTTTGCGGGATTCTTTAAACCGAGCACCGGCTTCGAAAGAGAGTGATTCTTACGTTGAACCGCCTGTGATTCAAAGGGAAACACCGGTTGAAACGGACGAGGGCGAAGGCTTTGAAATTGTTTCGGGCAATACGGATACGGAGATAATTACGGCAGACAATCTCGCAACACCCATTAGCCCGCTGACGGCAAAATCACTTTACCACCCGCCGGAGCTTAAAAAAGAATATTTGAAAATTGTTTCGGAAACAATGCCCGCTAATGTAGGGCAGGACGAATACTTCGGGTTTGTTTTAGAGAAGATTTTACAAGTCGCGAAAGAAGCTTTCCTCGCTTATTCGGCAATGTTCTTTTGGTACAACAAGAAGAAAGAAACATTAAATTTAGACAGATTTGTTTCCGCTTCGAAGGATATTGCAAGAAGGAAATTCGAAAAGGAGAACGATATATTAAGTCAGATAGTTGAGAAAGAAGAACCACTTTGGCTCCCCAGTATTTCATCTAATTCCGAAGCTGACAATATTCGTTATTATTCGGCTCCGCAAGGAATACGCTCGTTCGTAGGTGTTCCACTTTTTTACAGGAAATCTCTCGCCGGAATCTTAGCGCTGGATTCCAAAGGCGAGGATTCTTTCAATGTGGAAACGGTTTATTCTCTGGGTAGATTGGTTAGGGTGATTTCAATAATCATTTCTCTTTTCGAAGAAAAATTTACGGAATCACTTTCCGAACAAAGGTTAAAATCTTTGCTCTCTATTTTCTCTGTCCAAAAGAAATTTGCAACACCGGATGAACTCTTCGACACGATAGAAAATTCAATTAAAAATTTAATTCAGTGGGACGCTTTCGCTTTTGTTTATTACGATGCTATTTCAAATAATTTCAAAATAGCAAGAACGTTAAACAAGCGTACAATTAAATATGTAGGCGAAGGGCTTGAAATTGAACTGTCAAAATCGTTGACCGGCAAAGCAATTATGACGGGAATGCCCGTAAGCATTGAAGATACATCCGATACGGAAAAAAGATTTGTCCGGTTCTCGGAATCGGAGGATATTAGTTTCGAGGGGTCATTCCTTGCTATCCCCCTGGTTTACGACGAGCAAAATTTCGGCGTACTTTGTTTTGAAAGCCTTAAAAAATCCGTTTATTCGAATTCCGATATTCAGTTCCTCCGCCAGGCATCAAGGATTTTTGCTTTTATTGCATTTGCGCATTCGGGACAAAGATTTCTTAAAAATCTTCTCTCGGTTGACATTGAAACTAAGGTTTTAAATAAAGAAACTTTCCTGGAATATTTGACGAAAGATTTGTTAAAAGCTCGAGAATTCAGTGCACCGGGAGTAGTGGTTTTAATTTACATAGACAAGTTCCTGGAGCAGGACACTCTTTTCGAGAGCAATCCCTTCCCGAAAGTATTGAAGTCGATAGTCGAATCGATTAAAGAAGCTTTACCCAAGACGAGCTTACTGGGGCGCCTTTCCACGAGGATGCTTGCCGTTTCCTTTTTTAATTCCAGCACGAAAGAGGCATTCATTTGGGCGGAAAAGCTAAGGGTAAAGATTGCGCGCAAACCCATCCCGGTGATGTCGAAACAATCAACTTTTACTATTTCCGCCGGTTTGGCTTCCACGCACAACAAAACGAATTTGGAAGAAATAATGGAAACGGCTCACCTGGCTTTGAACAAAGCAATCGAGAAGGGAGGCAACGCCGTAGTTAATGCAAATTAGGAGATTGAGAGATGAAACAATCATGACTAAGTTTAAGACACTCAAGAGAATGATATTAATTATGAACCTGCCTGCCGGTAGGTAGGTGATGAATGCGTGAGGAGTAGATTGATTGCATGGTTGCATGGTTGGATGGATGAATGCATAGTTGGATAAATGGTTGGAATGAAAGATGCAATTTGTAAGCTCTATCACATAAATAGCGATTATAATTGTATTAATAAGGAATACACAAATAAAATGGAAGTTAGCTTGATTATAGGTTTAAAAACATTCACGGAAATTCGTGTAATTGGAGGTTAAAAATAAATATATGAAAAATTTTATTTTAATAATATTAGACGGCGTGGGAATAGGCGAATTGCCCGATGCCGATAATTACGGTGACGAAGGCAGCAACACGCTTGCAAATATTGGCGAAAAGGTCGGCGGGCTAAATTTGCCGAATTTACAAAAGTTAGGATTGGGTAATATCCACAGCCTCAAAGGCGTACAACCGGTTGCAAGCCCACTTGCATCTTACGGCAAAATGGCAGAGGTTTCACAAGGAAAGGATTCTACTACAGGTCATTGGGAAATTGCGGGACTTAAAGT
>WFQV01000012.1 GCA_015486905.1 Melioribacteraceae bacterium
ATTTGGCACTTAAAATATTAAAGATATTATTGCGTAGGTATTAGATGAATAGGTTTTTGTTTACGTTTGCTATCTTGTGGGTCATTTGGATTGGACTTACTTCATCATTTAATATTCAAGAGTTAATTGCCGGCGCGGTTGTTAGTCTCATTATCGCTTCCTTTTCTTATAAAACTTTTACCGAATACGGGCTAAAATTTTTCTCACCTAAAAGAATTTATTACATCTTTAAATATTTGGTCGTATTTCTTATTGCGTTAGTGAAAGCTAACTTTGATGTGGCCCGCCGTGTAATTGACCCCAAACTTCCTATTAATCCGGGAATAGTTGAATACAAAACACAATTAACGGATAATGCCGCAAAAGTCATTCTGGCGGATTCAATTACTCTTACGCCCGGAACATTAACCGTGGATATTCGTGACGATAAACTTTACATTCACTGGATTGATGTGGTGTCAAAAGAACCGGATATTATCTACCGGGAAATAGGGGAAAAATTCGAGAATGTTCTAAAGGAAATATTTCAATGATATATTTTTATTTCGCGGTAATAATTTTGGCAATTATTTTTGCCGCATTGAGGGGCATTTTAGGTCCCACTCCCTACGACAGAGTGCTTGCTCTGGATAACTTGACAATTATCATTACTGCCGGTTTGGTGGTTTTGGCTTACTTTTACCAACGCTACATTTACGTCGATGTTTCTCTCATTTATGCAATTCTTTCTTACATCGGTGTTCTTACTTTAGCTCGTTATTTTGAAGGGGGGCTGTAATGGTACTTGAAATTATCGGTTACATTTTGGTTACCGTAGGAGTTTTGTTCCTGTTTTTAGGAGCTTTGGGAATTTTTAGAATGCCGGATGTTTTTACTCGCCTTCAAGCAGGTACAAAGGCAACAACCTTAGGCGGAATGGGTACAATCATCGGAATAGGTTTCCTTCAACCGGATTGGTTCTGGAAGCTGTTGATTATTGCAATATTTATTGCTATCTCAAATCCGATTAGTTCCCACGCTTTGGCAAGGGGAAGTTACAAAAAAGGAATGCGTCCCTATATGAAAGAAGGGGGTATCGATTCCTACGCCGATGTTCAGAATTCCGAGGAGGATGCACAATGAATTGGGTGGAAATTTTAACAATAGGTCTATCCGTCCTTTTAATAATTGCAGCTGTATTTGCCGTTGTTCAAAAAGATTTGATTTTGGCGGTCATCGGAGCCTCAGCTGTTTCGGTTGCCTTGAGCGCTCTCTATTTTATTCTTCAAGCGCCTGATGTGGCTTTAACCGAAGCGGCTATCGGAGTGGCGCTTACTACAATTATTTTTGTAATTACAATTAAAAAGACAAAAAGGTACGAAGAATGAGAAAGGCTGTTGCAATTCTGCTTTTGGCTATCGTCGGATATTATTTTATCGCCATTTTTCTGAATGTTCCCTTCGGGGACAAACCATCCGGAGTAGGGGAGTATTATCTGCAGAATGCACCTAAGGATATTAAAACCGGTACCGGTGCTGCCAATGCCGTTACTGCCATAGTCGTTAGTTACAGAGGCTTCGATACTTTGGGCGAAGTTACTGTACTGTTCCTTGCTGCCACGGGTTTGGGTGCAATACTATTCGACAAAAAAGGTAAAAAGCGCAGACGCCAGAATGCAAGTTTGATTGTTAAAGAAACTTCCCGTGTAATTTACCCCTTAATCATTTTACTCGGAGCTTACGTTTTTATTCACGGTCATTTAACTCCCGGCGGGGGCTTCCAAGGCGGCGCAATTATTGCAACGGGTGTGCTTTTAATGTTTATGGCTTACAGAAGTTTCGAGACGAATCACAGTGCTTTGACTTGGATTGAATCCTTAGCCGGAATGACATTCGTGACTATCGGTCTTTCGGGCTTGATTTGGGGTGCGAGTTTCCTGCAAAATATTTTACCCTTCGGTCATTTGAACGATTTGGTAAGTGCGGGAATTATTCCTCTTATTTACATTGCAATAGGCTTTAAAGTAGGAGCGGAACTAACCGCTTTATTAGATAATATGTTAAAAACGATTAAGTGATATGATTTTCTACATTACATCAATAGTAATGATTTTAATCGGCGTTTACGCTGTTCTTGTTAAGAAAAATCTGATTAAAATCGTAATAGGTTTGTCCATCGTAGATAGCGGTGTTAACTTACTGCTTATTTCCATTGGCTACGTAAAGAACGGAACGGCGCCTATTTTCTCGCGGCCGGATTTAACCGCCAACCACATGGTTGACCCTGTGCCTCAAGCACTTGTGCTTACGGCAATCGTAATTGGCTTGGGTGTTACGGCGGTTGCACTTGCACTTGTAATAAGGCTTTATGATCACCATAAAACGCTGGACATAAATAAAATTCGGAAATTGAAATGGTAGGCTTGTTAAGATGAATTTGACTCCTGTACAATTTATTGCAATTCCACTCTTTGTGGCTTTTTTAATTCCTTTAATCGGTAAAATTTCAAAAGAAGCCGTTAAATATATTCCGGGACTTGTTTTCCTTTATCTCGCTTATGTTGCAATAATATTATTCCCGCAAGCATTAAATAAACCCATCGTAGAAAAAATAGCCGGTTTCAATCCGCCATTTGGAATTGTTCTTTATTTCGGTCCTCTTGCGGCATTCCTCATTACTTTGGTGATGGTAGTCGGTTTTATTATTTGGCTCTACAGTTTTAAGTTCATTATTCGCGAACCGGCGGAAAAATACTATATGCTTTTTATGATGCTGGTAACCGGTGCAACGGGAATATTACTTACCGGCGACATTTTTAACCTTTTTGTATTTTTTGAAATAACTGCTATTGCCGCTTTCTCCTTAACTGCATTCTTAAGGGATAAGGATGGAGCGGAAGCCGCATTTAAATATTTGTTAATAGGTTCTTTTTCTTCAACCTTTTTTCTACTTGCCATTGCGTTGATTTATTCTAACACGCATACGCTTAATATGGCTGATTTAGCGGTTAAAATGCAAAGCGTTGCGGTTACGACAAAATTATTTATTTTAATTTTGTTTATTTCGGGTTTGGGCATCGAATCCGAGTTGTTCCCTCTCAACGGGTGGGCACCGGATGCCTATTCTCAAGCACCTACTCCGGTTGCGGCGGTCTTTGCAGGAATTGTAGTCAAAGCCTCACTTTACGCTTTACTGCGTATCGTTTTCTTAATGTTTAATTGGAATCAAGTATTTTATCTGCTGCTTGTCTTGGGTGTAATTACAATGCTGATTGGCGAGATGAGCGCAATGCGCCAGCATCAAATTAAAAGAATGTTAGCGTTTTCTTCAATCGGTCAAATGGGCTTAATTGTAATTGCTTTTAGTATTGCAACCGTTTCGAGTTTGCAGGCCGGTTTGTTCCAAATGGTGAATCATGCTTTAATTAAACCCCTCTTATTCTTTGCTGCAGGCTATCTTGTTTTTCATTCGGGTTCTAAGGACATTTCTGCATTGGACGGATTGGGGAAGGAAAAACCGATTACAAGTTTCTTCTTTGCTTTCGGTGCTTTGGCGATAATGGGCTTACCGCCGTTTTCAGGTTTTTGGGGAAAATTGTTTATCCTTATGTCGGCAGGCAATAAGCACCTTGTATTTGTAATTATTTTAATTCTAATCAGTGGCATTATCGAAGCGGTTTATTATCTGCGTGTAATTATCAGACTTTATCTTTACAAGGAAACGGCTAAAGAAGTACGGCGCACACCGGTTTCCGGACTTGTGGCGATGGGAATTTTAACCGTACTAATAATTATATTAGGTCTTTACCCGAATGCAATTATGGGCTATTTGAAACCGGCGGCTAATGATTTGCTTAATAAAGCCGAATATATTAAAGTTGTTTTAACTCAGGTTCATTTATGAAAAATCGTTTAAACGGCATAGAGGTTTTAATATATGTTTTCTGTTAGCGGAATATTACTCACAACGTTTTTGTCCGGTTTGGTGGCGTTTGTACTTCACCATTCAATTCCTAAAATAAGGGATTGGTTTTCAATAATTGCTTCCGGCTTCGTTGTTTATTTGGTTTGGAAGTTACCCCTCGGCACGGATTTCTTTTCATTTCATTTGGGCGGATTTAAGATTGTTTGGGGTGCCAGCCAATACAGTCAGCTTTTTGGAATGATTGTAGCCGTTTTAGGCTTTTTTGCAATTCTCTATTCCAAAGAATTTATGCGGGGTAAACAACGTCTTGGATTTTTCTACCTCTCGTTTTTCTTTGCACTGGGCGGAATGTTCGGAATTGTTTATTCTCAGGATTTGATTTCTCTTTTCTTCTTTTGGGAAATAATGACTTGGTCTTCTTTTATGATGGTTATTTATTGTTGTAAAGAAGCTCAAAAAGCGGGAATAAAATATTTTATTTTTAGTGCAATTGGTGCCTATTCTTTGCTTACGGGAATTGTTTTAATTTATTCTTATATCGGGAACGTTCAACTAACGTCTGTCTTTGCCCACTTCAGTTCCATTAATGTTGGAATGCAAATTTTAATAGTAATTTTGTTCCTGACAGGCTTCGCGGTTAAAAGTGCTACTATGCCGTTGCATGTATGGGCGCCGGGAGCTTATACCTATGCGCCTTCATCTTTTTCTGCAGTATTTTCGGGCGCTTTGTCGAAAATGGGCATCTTCGGAATAGGTCTGACTCTCTTAAAATTTGCTTCACAGACGGGATTTTATCCTTACGTACAAGAAACAATGGCTTGGATTGGCGGACTTACGGCTCTGTTCGGTACGTTCTACGCAATCTTTTCGACGGATGCCAAAACATTACTGGCGTATTCTTCAATAGGGCAATTGGGTTACATTGTAACGGGACTTGCAATCGGAACGCCTCTCAGCATTGCTGCGGCATTGTTCCTTACCATACTTCACGCAATATTTAAAGGGATGCTTTTCCTCGCTGCCGGAGCGGTTTATTACCGTACCGGTACGACCGATATGAACAAGGTTTCGGGTTTAATACGCAGAATGCCTTATACTTTTATTACAGCTCTTTTCGGAATTATTACCGTCTCCGGAATTCCGCCTTTGGCAGGATTTTGCGGTAAGTGGATGCTTTATGAATCGTTGATTCAATCAAATCATTATTTTCTTGTTGTAATTTTATTTTTTGCAAGTTCGGCGGCATTTCTTTATTTGTACCGTTTCATTTTCTCCCTTTTCTTGGGTCAGGAAGAAAAGGAAACGGCGAACGTAAAGGAAGTACCTTGGTCAATGCGAATACCGATGCTTTTACTGGCTTTGGCTACATTAGTCTTTGGCGTGGCACCAGGCTGGTTGTTGAGCCCAATTTCTTCGGCAATGCATTACTTGGGAAATTACCAAAGCGTATGGCAAACTTCAGCCCTATTTAACAAATGGCAAAATCAAGTTGATTTATTTACTATTTCCGAAACGATTGGAATAATATTTATCGTTGTAACTATAATAATTACAATTAAAAATTACAGAAGCACACGTTACGTTACAACGAAAGACA
>WFQV01000013.1 GCA_015486905.1 Melioribacteraceae bacterium
AATTTTGAAAGGAACGATGAAAAACTCAATTAAAATAATTGCGATAATATTTTTAAGCGTTTCGGTAATTAAACCTCAGCAGAGCAGGTTGAATTCTTTGGGTGGAATGAGCTTTTCGGTTAAAGATGTTGATTCGCAGTTGGACCTGTTCAATTTCGGGGGGAATCCCGCATGGATCTCCAAAGGGCAAAAATCCCAGCGATTGGAAATTGTGCCTTCTTCCGTTTTCGGCTGGGGCACCTACCATCGTTACTTTGACCCGGACGGAATTACAAACTACGGCGCTTCTTTTTCCGGCATTAAACCTTTGGGTAAAAGTGGAACGTTCAAGGGAACTGCAGTTTACCAATATTTGGTTAGGAGGGGGAACCACCGAGCCCTTACCTACCAACCATACTCAGGCTCCAGCTATTTCTTTACGGATACCACTTCGGGGAATTTTAGGTACAACGGACCTACTTTCGAATTTTTACACGGTTTGGAAATTTACAAAAATGTCTTTTTCGGTGCAGCTGTTGATTACCAAATTTTGGACGGTTTGAAAAACATTTACACTTATGCACAAACGCTTTATCGAAATGTTTCCGGCAAGATAGGATTTGCCTACCGCTTTAATGATAATTTTGTATTAGGCTTTTATTACCGTTTGTTCGATGCACAAGAAAGAATAGAAGCAAGTGACATCAATCTTTTGACCGTTAGGACTTTCCTTTACAGAGGTGAAAAATACAAAATAGAACTACGGGGATCGCACCAGGATTTTAAAATTAAAAATGACGGCAAGTCGTTTAACTTCCAAGTTTTTACGGCGCCTTTAAAAAATCTGCGGATTGGGATTAAAGCAATATATTCAATACACCGCTCGAGATATTTGTTTCCGCGCGATAATTTAATTGACGATGAAGACGGATACACGAGTTACGGCGAAAGCGAGGTTATGGCAAACGCCCGCTATCTTTATTCCAAAAGACTTACGTTGGGATTTTCCGCAGGCTATTATGAAGGAAACTCGTGGACGAAAAATTCTAAAAGGGATTTGCTTACTTGGAAGTGGAAATTAAGGGATGCTCATTTAGGCATAGGGTTTTCATTCTTACCGTTTAAAAACAATGTTCTCTTTGCCGCAGAATACGAAGGGCACTTTGTATCTGCCGACTCAATGAAGTACATCGACCATATTACGAATACACTTTCGGCGCTTAACAATAGGGTAAGACTCGGTGTGGAAATTCCGTTGACCGAAAAAATAACTTTGCGACTCGGTTACAATTATTTACATTTGGCTCACGACTTTGTTTACGGTTTCGATAACTCCAATGTTCAATTATTTGTCAGCGGATTTGCATTGAAAATTTCCGATGTTTTTCAAATAGAACCTCAGGTTACTTATTCATATAAGAAGAGCGGGGGAAATATCTCCCGAGAAGAATTCGGGGCTTTTATTTATTTGCGATTTTTTCAATTTTAATTAGGAGGTAATAATGAAAAAAATTCTAACCGTTTTGTTTTTGGTTGCTTCGGTTGTTTCGGCACAGAATTGGCAAAAAGTAACCGATGCTACTTACGGACCGTTAAACAAAATATTTTTCTTGGATGAAAATACCGGCTGGGTCGTAGGTTCAAAAGCTTTTGTGCTGAAAACTACCGACGGAGGTAATACATGGTTTCAGCCGGCAAGTGAGATGCCTATTACAAGTTCGCTCTACTCCGTATTTTTTATTAATAAAGATCTTGGGTTCGCAGGAGGTTACAAAGATGCAATCCTTAAAACTACGGATGGAGGAGCCACTTGGAGCAAATTGAAATTTAGCTCTGTGGGAGGGAACGTTCGGGCAATTTATTTTGCGGATGAAAACACAGGGTGGATTTTAACTTCCACTTCGAGTAGCGCCGCAGTTGCAAAAACTACAAACGGCGGTGCCTCATGGACAACGGTGCTGACATACAACGGCGGGGACATTGAGGATATGGCTTTTCACTCCAAAGGGAAAGGAATTTGTGCCGGCGGTGGCGGCGGTACACTTATTATTTATTACACAACCGATGGCGACAATTGGAGCACAGGCAAACTTACCGGATTACCACCCGTTTACACACGCACGGATTTACGTGCAATTTATATGACCAGCGAC
>WFQV01000014.1 GCA_015486905.1 Melioribacteraceae bacterium
GCGTTTTACCGCCTTATGTGTTCCTTCCCACGAAAAAATTCCTATGTTAATGTGATTGTACTATTAATATGAACTTCTGACTAATTACATTTTTCTTCAAAAACCTCCATCCATCCAATCATGCATCCATGCAATCAATTTACTCGTTACGCATATTCGTAATCATTCCCTCGGGTGTTTTAATTAATCATGTATGTTTCAACCGATTATTTTTTTAGCCACTAATTACACGAATTTAGTCATAAGTCCGACGTCTCGCGTTAAAAAATTAGCAGGGGAATAATTAGTAACGAGTCTCAACCTTAACCTCAACCTCAGCCTAAAAACAAAAAATATAAGAACAATCATGCATCCATCCAACCATCCATCCATGCAATCAATTTACTCGTTACGCATGTTCGTAATCATTCCCTCGGGTGTCTTAATTAGTCATGTATGTTTCATTTGAAGAATAGCGTCGATTAAATTAATTGCACAAAAGCAAAATTATATTTTTTAAATATAGTTTCTTTAATTGTTTTAACACAATCGGAAAATTAGGTTCAATTTTCCCCGGTACCTTCAAATGTTTTTTGATTTTACAATTTTAGAAATGCCGACAAATTTGTAGTTTTCAACATAAAAAAAATATTATTGGGGAGTTATGAAAAAACAATTTTTCTACTCGTTAATTTTTATTTTCGTTTTCTCCTTTCTTTCCTTAGCTCAAGGAAAGATTGATTTAAGCTCAACGCTTAATAAAGTTGAGTATCGAATTCCAATGCGGGACGGAGTAAAGCTCTTTACTTCGGTTTACATTCCTAAGGACACGACGAAAAAATACCCCATTCTACTCTGGCGAACACCTTATTCCGTTGCTCCTTACGGCAAAGATAAGTTCAGCCGAAGACTGCTGACTTACAAACATTTTGTTAAGGACGGATACATTATTGCGTTCCAAGATGTGCGCGGTAAATTTATGTCCGAAGGCAAATATGTAAATATGCGACCCTTCATTAAACACAAGAAGAGGGGTGATGTTGACGAATCTACCGATGCTTACGACACAGTGGATTGGCTGATTAAACACATTCCGCACAACAACGGCAAAGTGGGAATATGGGGAATATCGTATCCGGGATTTTATGCGGCAATGGCAGCAATGTCCTTGCACCCTGCTGTTAAAGCCGTTTCTCCCCAAGCACCTATTTGCGATTGGTTCGTTGACGACGATATGCACCACAACGGCGCTTTGACGCTCCTGCTCTCGTTTAATTTCTTTAAGGTTTTCGGCCAGCCGAGGGATTCATTAACTACCCATTGGGCACACGGCCCTTCTTACCCGGCGCCGGACGATTACAAGTTTTTCTTAAAGCTCGGTTCACTCAAGAACGTGAACGAAAAATATTTCAAGGGGAAAATCAATTTTTGGAATCAAACCGTGAAACACGGTAATTACGACAATTTCTGGAAGAGCCGCAGCACTTTGAACGACTTCGACAGCGTCCAGACAGCAGTAATGACCGTCGGCGGCTGGTTTGACAGCGAAGACCTTTTCGGTGCATTACATACTTACCAAAAAATTGAAAAGAAGAACCCGGGGATTTTTAACATTCTTGTAATGGGACCGTGGTCACATGGCGCATGGTCGCGCGGCGAGGTTTCTTCATTCGGACAAATGCACTTCGGTGAAAATACAAGTGAATTTTACCGTCAAAAGGTTGAGCTACCTTTCTTTGACTATTTTTTAAAAGGCAAAGGTAAGCCGGACTTTCCGGAAGCTCTGGTTTTTGAAACAGGCAGAAACAAATGGCGCAGATTTGACAGTTGGCCGCCCAAGGGGATTCAAAAAATAAGTTTCTATTTGGACAAGAAAAACAAATTAGACATTGGACAAAAGCCGCAAAATACGGAAGCCCTCCACGATACTTATTTAAGTGACCCCAACCATCCCGTGCCTTACACTGCAAGGGTAATGGATTGCCGCGCGTTTTACAACCACACTTACCCAGTCGAGGACCAGCGCTTTGCTTCCCGCCGCCCCGACGTTCTGGTTTACGAATCGAAACCGCTCAAAAAGGATTTAACAATTGCCGGACCAATCGACGCGGACATTTTTGTTTCCACTACAGGCACGGATGCCGATTGGGTTGTTAAATTGGTTGATGTGTTTCCCGATACCGCGAAGGATCCTCAACCCAATCCCGACAAAGTAAAAATGGGCGGGTTCGAGATGTTAATCCGCGGCGATATTTTCAGAGGGAAATTCAGAAAAGGCTACGATAATCCCCAGCCGTTTACACCCGGCAAAGTGGAAGAGGTTTCTTTCCAAATGCAGGATGTCTTTCACACATTTCTGAAAGGGCATAAAATAATGGCGCAAATCCAGAGCAGTTGGTTCCCGCTGTTCGACAGAAACCCTCAAACATTTACCGATATTTACAACGCAAGCCCCAAGGATTTTGTAAAGGCTTACAACAGTATTTACCATTCGGTAAAATACCCTTCGAGGGTGACTGTAAATCTGCTTAAGGAAAATTGAAATGAGAATAAATGTTGTCGCAGAAACGCAAGTGAACGCTGCATTAGCATGGCGGTAAAAAGGGAAAATGTAAGTTGGTAATTAAAGATGTAAAAAACATTGTTTAAAATAATAAAAGGTTTAAGATGGAATCCACAAATAAGAATGAAGAAATAATTTACTCGGCTTTCGAAACGGAGATTTACGTCCGCCCGGACGATATTGATATGAACAACCACGTTCATTATTCAAAATATTTGGATTACCTGCTTACGGCAAGGTACGAACAGATGAAAAATAATTACGGAATGTCAATGGAGGAATTTTTAGATAGGGGCTACACTTGGGTTGCTACGAACATTAATATTAATTACAAAAGGGCAATTCAATTAGGAGACAAGGTTACCGTCCGAGCACAAATAACCGGCGCCAAAGGCGCGCAAGTATTTCTTGATTTTTGGATTCTTAAAGGTGAAAATAAGAAAATTGCTGCTGAGGGAGATTCCATTTTCTCGATGATTTCAATTAAAAACGGACGACCGGTAAGAATCCCACCCGATGTGCTGGAGAAATACAGCGTTTGACTTTAGAAAAACAATAGAACACGGATGACACAGATATTAAACCCTAACATTTCCAAATTTACGTAATATGAATATTTAATTTATCGAGAAGCTTTTCAGTTTTCTTAGTAATCTCAGCAGAATACCACTTCGCATTTATTTTAACTTTTCGAATTTCTTTAAGAAATAAAACAAAATCCATTGGAGAATATTTCCCAATTAAATCGTTTTTAGCTAACAATTGATAAATCTTAAAATACCAATGAAGAGCTATATGATTAACAAACAACCACGTTTCTAAAGCTTGTTCATTTTGCATATAGCTGCTGTCGGCATCGAGTATGTTTTTGAAAACGTCAAACATTTCTTCAATTTGACCTCGACTTTTATAATTCACATATACTTGTTGAGGATTTTTACCGGTATTGTGTAAGATAGCAATAGTCCCAAAACGATATTGTTTTTCATAGTAATCCTCCATACTGTATCTGTCGGCGAATTTCTCTATTCTTTGTAAATAATCTTTACTTTCATTTATTTTTAATGATTCATCTAAATAGACATTTACCCTCAGTTCTTCAGCATCGTATGAATAATACCAAATTATTCTTCCTTGAAAACTAAAGAAACCCTCAAACCCTTTTTTATCTCCACTTACTATTTTCTCATAGTTAATCAAGGAGCTATTCCTTTTTAACGGAATAATAAACCTAAGATCTTCTCTAATCAACATTTTTACATTTCTATCAGAATAAAATCCCTTATCCACTATGATTGACGCATCTTCTATGTCCAACTCGGCAAGTGATAACTTAAAGGCTTTTATGTCTTTTATGTTGCCTGGAAGCAATCGGTAATATAACGGTAGTTTTAGATCAACAGAAAAGGCAAACATTAAGTTTGTTAATGAATCGTATCCGCCTTTTTTAGTTTTGGAATATTCTGTTATCTCTATCAATTTTGACTTACTTAACAAATCAGTCCCGTCAAAAAGAATGTTGTTTTTAGCCCCCTTAAACTCCTTAAAAAATGAAATTATCTCTTCTCGTTGTACTCCGAATTCCCTTAAAAAACGGGTAAGTTCTTTAGCTGATAATTTAACTCTCTTGTATCTTTCCGACATATAGCTGTGATAATAATGAAACTCCATATTTTTCATTGGGCTCTGATAGACGAGACGACCATAAGCTAATATCATTATTTGCTTATAGTGAGAAGGGAAATGTTTTTTTAATAAAACCTCATAATCTTTTAAGCATTGTGTAATGTAGGCTGTAACCCCGTACTCTTTTACTGTTATCTTTGATATTATTGACGCTTTCTTTCTTAACCTTTCTTTTTCCGATTCTACAAAACCCTCTTCTTTTGTGATTTTACCGAGTAGTTTCCCTGTTATTTTACGCGCTCGTTTTTTTTCGGGATCCCATTTACTTGTTACTTCATAAAGATAATATTTCCCATTTATTAACCTTAGCTCCGAGCCTTTTCTTTTGTGTTTTGTAGCCCATTCCGGATGTTTAGTTGCCATTATCTTCTACTAGTTATTATTACGTATATACGTAATATCTAAAATACACAAATTTATTATCATTAGCAAATAATAACGGGCTTTTTTGATGTCCCTATTACGTATCTGGGGAAATGTTATGGTTTAAAATGCAACAAAAAAAAGGTAAAGTTACAAAAAATATTGGCACATATTTAAAATCGGTGGCAACAA
>WFQV01000015.1 GCA_015486905.1 Melioribacteraceae bacterium
ATTGCACACACCGAGAAGTTCAAACCGAAAGGTTTCGAATATGACTTTGCACCGTTACCTACATCCGGGAAAAAATCCGAACTACCGATTACTTATTGCGACCCGAAAAACATTGTTATTTTTAATACGTGTAAAAATCCTCAAGCCGCTTGGGAATTCATTAAATTTTATTTGTCCGAAAAGAACGAGTTGAAATTTCTTGAAATTACAAATCAATTACCGAGACGAAAGGATTTGCTGAGCAACCCACTCTTTGAAGATTATTTTAATAAGAATCCGATGATGAAAAAATTTGCACGGCAAACGTTACGTATTAAAGGGATTGACCAAGCGCTTTATTTAAAGGAGGTTTTCGACATTATTTCGCAAGCCTACGAGGAAAGCGTTGTTTACAGAGTACGAACACCTAAAGCGGCTTTGAACGAGGCCGAGAAACAAGTTAATCTATTATATTCGAAGTAGGAAAAATGAGAAAAGGGAAATTAACACCGTATTTATTGGTTTCGCCTTACATCGTTCACTTTTTGGTGTTCGTGGTATTCCCCGTAATGTTTTCCATTCTCCTTACTTTCTTCAAATGGGATATTATTTCGGAAATGAAATTTTCCGGTTTTGCAAATTACCGCAGACTTTTTGCCGATAGACTTTTTTGGAAAGCATTGGTTAACACACTTTATTTCCTTTCGATTCACATCCCGCTCGAATTGGTGGTCTCCTTATTCTTAGCGGAAATATTAAATCAGAAGTTGAAATTCCAGGGTGTGTTCAGAGCATTGTTCTTTCTGCCTGTAATTGTTTCGGGCGTTGCGGTTACAATACTTTGGCAGCAACTTTACGGTTACAACGCCGGTTTACTTAATAAATTTTTAATGTACATTGGTCTGGGTAAAGTCGGCTGGTTAATAGATACTAAAATGGCAATGCCGTCGATTGCAATTATGGCAACGTGGAAGAATGTCGGACTTTACATTATTCTTTTTATGGTCGGACTTCAAACCGTACCGAAACAATATTACGAAGCGGCAGAACTGGAAGGGGCATCCCACTGGCAGAAGTTCTTTAAAATAACTCTGCCTCTTATCAACCCGACAATAATAATGGTTGTCATTCTTTCTACAATCGGTGGATTCTCATTGTTTATCGAGCCCTACATTATGACCGGCGGGGGACCCCTTAACAGCACACTTTCCGCTTTGCTCTACATTTACAAACAAGGATTCTTTTACTACCACATGGGTTACGCTTCGGCGTTAGGTATATTCTTTGCATTGCTGATAATGGCAGTTGTAATTATTCAGAGAAAATATATTGAGAAAAGAGCATGATTAAGAAAACGGTTTTCTATTTCATTTTGATTGTAAGCGCTATTGTTTTTACTTATCCGTTCCTCTGGATGTTTCTTGCTTCTATTTCTCCCGATAAAGCAATTGGGAATCTTGTGCTTCTGCCTTCTAAAATTACACTGGATAATTACCGTCAGATGATTTCAAAAATTCCGATTTGGCGGGCGTTACTCAACAGTGTAATTGTTTCCGGTTTAATTACAACGGGTGTGCTTGTTTTCGGTTCTATGATTGGCTATGCCCTTGCCAGGTTGGAATTCAAGGGGAGAAATTTAATCTTCTACTTAATTATTTTTACAATGACAATTCCTTTTCAAATAACGTTAATACCTCAATACATTTTAATGGTGAAGTTAAATTGGACGGATACTTATTATGCTTTAATAGTTCCTTACTTAATCAATGCTCTCGGGATAATAATGTTCCGTCAATATTTCCTTTCCTTACCCCAATCTTTAATAGATGCCGCACGCATCGACGGTTGCGGCGAACTGCGAATAATATTCCGAATTGTTTGGCCTAACTCGGTACCGGTTATTTTGACCGTTGCCATTCTTACTTTCATGACTTCCTGGAACGAAGTCCTTTGGCCATTAATTGTAATTCGTAAGGAAAGTTTAATGACGCTGCCGCAATTGGTAACGCTATTTGTCGTAGGTGGAAGAGCCGAATCGCAACTGGGAGTTAAACTTGCTTCCTCGGTTTTCTTAGCTACTCCGATTGTAATTGCTTATGCTTTCTTCCAAAAGTATTTTATTAACAGTATGGTTTCAACAGGTCAAAAAGAATAAATAAAAGGTGGTTAATTATGGAAGTGCTTAAACATCCTAAAAATCCGATTCTCACAAAAGACGATGTGCCTTTTAAAGTTAATAGTATTTTTAATGCGGGCGCAATAAAATTCAATGACGAATATTTGCTCCTTTGCAGAGTTGAAATGCCGACGGGCAAATCGGCTTTTGTGAAAGCGGTCAGTAAAGACGGTGTGAATTTTTCCGTGGACAACGATTTATGCTTTAAACCCGAAGACCACGGTGATTTTTACCCTTACGTTAAATGGGGAATAGAAGATGTACGAATCGTAAAAATTGACGATATCTATTATTTGACTTACACCGGCTATTCGGAATATATGCCGTTGGTTGTTTTGAGTGAGACGAAAGATTTTAAAAATTTTACCGTCAAAGGATTAATTACGGAACCGTCAAATAAAGACTGTGCGCTTTTCCCGGCAAAGATTAATGGGAAATATTACAAAGTGGACAGACCCGAGGCCGGTTCGCGGAAGGATATTTGGATTAGCGAAAGTCCGGATTTAATTCATTGGGGAAATTACAAAGCTCTTGCTTCCTGCGTTCCGGGTAGTTGGGAATCCGATAAAATAGGTGGTTCCACTCCGCCAGTTAAAACTTCCGAAGGCTGGCTGATGCTTTACCACGGCGTGCGCGGTTTTGGTAATTCAATGCTTTACAAAATAGGTGTGATGCTACTTGATGCCAACGAACCGTGGAAAGTAATAGGCAGAACAACCGAACCCATCCTTCAACCGGAGTTTGATTATGAACGAATCGGTGACGTTGGCAATGTTGTTTTTACAAACGGCTGGGTGGCGGAAGCAAACGGTGAGATTAAAATTTACTATTCCGGTGCCGACTCAAATATTTCTCTTGCAACTACAACAACGGATTACCTTATTGGTTTGTGTAAATGAGAAATTTGATTATTTCGGTAATCGTACCGCTATTATTGTTTTCCCTTTACGGCTGCCGTAAAAATAGCAGTGCTGAGGTACGGTTAAAAGTTAATACGCAACACTTAAACAAACTGTTCCAAGAAATAAACTTCAACGGTACGAAGGTCGGCATCGTTCACATTTACAGCGAATATCCCGATTACAAATGGGTTGATGCCAAAGGGGAAGGGATTGCCTGTGTGGACGATGCTTCCCGTGCTTCGATTTTTTACCTTCGCAGTTTCCAAAAAACAAAAAGCAAGGAGGATTTACACAAAGCTGAGTTACTGTTGAAATTTGTTTTAAAAATGCAGGCAAGCAACGGTTATTTTTACAACTTTATTACGAAAGATTATAAAATCAACAAGAGCTTTAAGACAAGCCGTGCCGAAGCAAATTGGTGGAGCTGGAGAGCGCTTTGGGCTCTCACGGAAGCTGTCCCGATAATTGAAACCCGTAATAAGAATTTGAGTCATCAGATTTTAAATGCCGTTGACAAATTGATTCCAAAAATTAAAGGGGAATTTAAAAAGGAGAAAAGGAGTTTTAAGGAGGATGAAAACCTTTGGCTTCCTTTTGAAGATGCCGGCGACCAGGCGTCCATTCTCACTATTGCGCTGAGCAATTATTATTTGCTTAGTAAAGATTCTGAAGTAAAAGAAATTATTAGGGCTTTGTGCAACGGAATAATCTCGAAACAGAAAGGTAATTCGAAGCAATTTCCTTATTACGCTTTCTTGAGTTGGGAGAACCAATGGCATGCATGGGGAAATTCGCAAGCCTATGCTTTGTTGGAAGCAGATAAAGTTTTGCGGGAAGAAAGTTTTATTAAAAAGGCACAAAAGGAAATAGATTATTTTTACTTTTACCTGTTGAAACGGAAATATTTAAATAGCTTCAATTTGGGCGACTCTACCGTTAAACAATTTCCACAAATTGCTTACGGAATAAGACCGATGATATTCGCCGCCGTTAAAATGAATGAAATAACGGGTGAAGAAAAATACTCTTTACTTGCAGCCGAAATTGCTCGCTGGTTCTTCGGGGGCAATCCCGCCAATGCAAAAATGTATTTCCCGAAAACAGGTATTTGTTACGATGGCGTTCTCTCGAAGGATTCGGTTAATAAAAATTCCGGTGCGGAATCGACAATTGAAACTTTGCTTTCCATTCAAGCAATTAAAAACAATACCGGTGCTGAAAAAAGTTTGAAAATGCTTTTGTCTGGAGGGAAAAATAATAATGACTAAAAAACATTTCCTTAATAATTGGACATTAAAATTGTCCGATAATAACGGGGCAAAAACACCGTTAAGCAAGGATTGGTCAATAAAGACGAGGCTTCCTTCAACGGTTCATTCGGCATTATTAAAAGCAAAAATAATTGACGAACCTTTCTTTGACGATAACGAACTAAAATTAAAATGGATTGACAAATGCGATTGGCTTTACGAAACGAAATTTAAACTTCCAACCAAATTAAATAAATCCAAAAGAGTGGCGATAGTGTTTGAAAACGTGGATACTGTTGCCGATGTTGAATTAAACGGTCAAAAAATCGTACTTCTAAGCAATGCCTTTCTGAAAAAAGAAATTGAAATTACGAGATTGTTAAAAAGGGAGAACAAGC
>WFQV01000016.1 GCA_015486905.1 Melioribacteraceae bacterium
CCTCTGGAATAGCCGCGAATGCACGAATTTTATTAAACCAAGAACCAGGAACCAGGAACAAATGAAATACGATTGACAAGTAATCGAAAGGGCTCAAACTTCTTACGTCTTACTTCTTGCGTCTGGCGATTAGCGAGTGATAGAACGCTGATTTGATAGAACACGGATGACACGGATTGTTGCAGGATTTTCACGGAGGGAATGGGACGCAGATTTTTCATGATGAATTATGATTTCCGCTGATTGGAAAATTAAAAATTAGAAAGTCAAAATTAAAAAGTAAAAATTTGCTGTTACCTGATATCCAACCATCCAATCATCCAATCATCCCTTTTTCCCTTTGAACCTCTAAACTTCTAAACCGCCGAAGGCGAACTAAAACCCTAAACTAAGACTAAATGAACTATGATTTACAAGTACACGATTGAACTCAAATTTCTTACGTCTTACTTCTCGCGTCTAACGATGGACGAGTAGTAAGTCTTAAGTAGTAAGTAATCAGTTCTCAAAAACAGGAGAATATATCCTGGGTAACCTAAACTTCTAAACTCTAAACCTCTAAACGAAAACCGAATGAATTACTATTGATGAGTAATCGGACAGGCTAAATCTTCTTACGTCTTGCTTCTCGCGTCTGGCGATTGACAAGTAGTAAGTCTTAAGTAACCTGTTCTCAACAACAGGAGAAAATATCAGATGTAGACTAAACTTCTAAACCCTAAACCCCTAAACGAGAAATGGATGAAATACAATCGACGAATGACGAGCACTGTCGTACAATTCATCACCGAGCAATTGAATATTTGACTTATTCTTTAAATTTTATTAAGTTTCGACCAATTAGTCGAAAATAGAATAGGAAGTCTAATGGCAAAAGCAGAAAGACAAGCCAGAGAAAAAGAACTCCGAAGAAATTTAATTTTGAAATCCGCTCTTTTCAGCTTTGCAAAATACGGTTATCACAAGTGCAGTATGGATTTGATTGCCGAGGAAGCGGAATTGGGTAAATCTACAATTTATTATTACTTCAAAAACAAAGACGAGCTTTTGCTTGAAGTTTTAAAATCGGGATTGGAGGGTTTCTTCAAAAAGTTAACGGACAAATGGGCTGAGCTTAATGATCCGAAAGAAAAGATTGAATCCGTTTCACTTGCCGCGGCAGATTTTTTTGCTGAGAACCCCGACTACTTTAAGCTCTACTTGTATTTGTCGCTTCACCCAAAAATAAAAAATGTTACTGTGAATTCCTTACGTCCTTTTATTGAGAATAAAAACAAACTTTTTGTTAAACTTTTCAAAGATGCCCGAAAGGCAGGCATAATTAAACCGATGCCCCCGAAGAATCTTGTAGAAATATTCGGTACTTTAATAATGGGCGTTGGAATATTCGGGCATTACAAACGTAAAGCCGATATCAGAAAAAGAATGACGTTAATAAATGAAATATTTTTTGAAGGTGTAACTCCGGAAAAAGAAGACTGAGGTTTTGATGAAAAAATTTACCGACTGGGTAGTTTCCAACCCTCTGAAAACAATAATTTCCATTTCACTGCTAACAATATTTTTTGCCTACAGCATTAAAGACATTAAGGTTGATCCGGATATTACATCTTCCCTGCCGAAAAACATTCCCGCAAAATTGCTTTATGACAAGATGAACAAAATATTCCCCAGCAGGGATTTTGTTCTGATTGCCTATGAAACCGACTCCCTTTTTACGCCTAAATCCATTGCTGACATTTTTAAACTGACAAAATATTTGGAAAAAATCCCCAGCGTCTATTCCGTTATGAGTCCTACCAATATTAAAGTAATCAAAGGTTCCGAAGAAGGGCTCGAGGTTAAAGAAATACTTGCAAAACCGCCTACCAACGCCGCCGAAGTTTCGGCTTACAAACATATTTTGTTTCATTCCGATTTCCCGACCGAAAATATTATTTCCAAAGACGGCAGGATGGCGGGAGTAATGGTTTTCCTCAAAAATAATATTAAACCGGAAGACGCCTCAAAAGAAATTCTTAATTATGTTAATAATCAAAAATTCAATGGTAAAAATTTTGTCACCGGCAAGCCTGTTTTAACGCTTTACTTAGGCAGGGGAATGGCGCGCGATATGGGTCTGCTGTTCCCCCTCGTGCTGCTTTTAATTATT
The DNA here is from genome assembly GCA_015486905.1 of Melioribacteraceae bacterium. Classification (GTDB taxonomy): domain Bacteria; phylum Bacteroidota; class Ignavibacteria; order Ignavibacteriales; family Melioribacteraceae; genus WFQV01. The sequence continues at coordinate 2,153 of WFQV01000016.1, forward strand.
GTAATTCTTTGGCTGAGCTTTAAAAATTTCCGCGGAATCTTACTGCCTTTTTCCGTTGTGATTATTAGCGTTACCTGGACTATCGGCATTATGGCTTTAACCGGCACACCGATTAGCCACTCAACAAATATGTTGCCCATTTTACTTGCTTCTATTGCAGTTGCCGACGGTATTCATATTTTAAACCGCTATTACGAAGAAGCCCGCTCTTACCCCACTTCGAAAGAATTAATCCGGAACGTAATGTACGAGTTGAACGGGCCTGTAATTATTACATCGGTAACAACTGCTTTCGGATTTTTAGCTCTAAACACTTCGCAGATAGGGTCTGTGGGAGATTTGGGAATTTACACTTCGGTCGGCATAATCAGCGCAATGTTTTTTTCACTTAGTTTCATTCCGGCTTCGCTGGTATTAATGAAAATACCTAAACGCTTTGTAGTAAAGAAAAAAACGGGAATGCTAACAAAAGCAGTAAATTCCTACGCAAATTTTTTAGTTAACAATTACAAACTCTTAATGGGGCTAATTGTCTTGATAATTATTTTTTCAATTGCCGGATTCCCTAAAATAGTTTTGGAGAATAACACGATTAAAAATTTCCCCAAGGGGCATCCCGCCAGAGTTGCTTACGAAGAAATAAACAAAAGATTCGGCGGCACTACTTTCCTCTCGGTAATGTTCGAAGGCGATTCGGCTAATTACATTAAACAATCGGCTGTTTTAGGGAAAATGGATAAACTGGAAACGTTCCTGAAATCGCGGGATAACGTAGGTTCGGCTCTTTCATTAGCTGATTATGTTAAAAGAATTAACAAAGTACTTCATGCTGAAAATCCGGCTTACGATGTAGTTCCTGCCGATACCGTTGAAGACACCGGAGTTGACTACGTTTTGGAAAACGGGAAATGGGTTGAAAAAGAAATTAAATTTAAAATTTCCGGAGAGCAGGTAATTTCCCAATATTTGCAACTTTACGAAATGTCCGGCAAGCCGGATGACTTGGCAAACCTCGTTGATTACGATTACCAGAACGCAAGAATAACAGCGTTTATCAACGATGAGTCAAGTGAAACCCTTACCAGGCTTGATTCCGAAACCCGCAGCTATATTAAAAAATATCTTAAAGACAATAATGTGGAATTGACAGGCACATCGGAGCTGTTCTTGGCAATTAACAATCTCGTCGTCGAGGGACAGTTTCTTTCAATAATCGTTTCATTAATATTAGTTTCAATTGTAACTTCGATTCTGTTTAAGTCAATAAAATTAGGGCTCTACAGCACCATCCCGCTTTTCTTTGCTATGATTTTTAATTTCGGTTACATGGGTTGGGCAGGTATTGATTTAAACATAGTTACAATGCTTACTTCTTCTATTGCAATAGGCGTTGGAGTAGATTACGCAGTGCATTACGTTTACCGTCACAGAATTGAATTGAAACACGGCAATCAAGAAACCGCAGTTAAAAACACTCTGCGAATTGCCGGCGTACCGATAATAATCAACGCGGTTACGGTCGGTTTGGGATTTTTGATTTTAATTTTCTCAACTTTTACGGGCGTGCGCCACATGGGTTTGCTAATTGCCATCGCAATGTTCACCTCGAGTTTCGGCGCCATTGCAATTTTACCGGTTCTCTTTTTGAACATCAATCCTAAAATGTTAAAAACAAACAACGGGAAAAAATAAAATGAAAAAGGCAGTAATAATAATTTCAATCCTTCTTTTCGTTTCGGTTTTGAACCAAGCTCAAAAACTGACCGGCTATGAAATAATGAATAAAGCTTTAAATAAAAGCGGCTGGGAAAACATGAGCGCAAGGGTCGAAATGATTTTAACTAACTCCGCCGGTAAAACCCGGCAAAGAACAATTGAAATGTTCAGCCGTAAAAGGACAGAAGCGGAAAGCGATATGCTAATGCGGTTCGTTTCTCCTGCCGATGTAAAAGGCACAAGCTTTCTCCTGATTGAAAGGGAAAACGTCGAGGATTTGCGCTACCTTTACCTGCCCGCCCTACGAAGAGTCAAACGCATTGCCTCCAGCGGTAAGGGAGGAAATTTTATGTCCTCCGATTTTACTTACTACGACATCGGTAAACCGGAATTAAACGACTGGAGTTACAAACTACTTGGCACCGGGAAAGTTGGCGGTTATGCTTGTTACAAAATTGAGTGCCTGCCGAAAAATGAAAAAATAAAAGACGAAACCGGTTACGGTAAAATTATCCGCTGGATTAGAAAGGACATTTTCGTAACTATTAAATCGGTTTATTACGACCGCGGGCTTGCTAAGTGGAAAATTCTCACGGTGCCGGGCTACAACAAATTTTCCGGGGTCTGGTTTCAAACCGATATGGTAATGCGGGACATTCAAAACAAGCACACGAGTGAGATAATTTTTAACGACATTCAAATCAACACCGGCATTCCGGCAAAGTTCTTTACCAAAAGATTTTTACAACGGGGCGCGAGATGAAGAAGGCAATCGGTTTAATTTTTGCTTTTCTGTTTACAATGAATTTCTTGAACATTTCCCACGCACAGGATTTTAGCTTAGGCGGCTACACCAAAATTTTTGCACATCCGAATTTGAATTCACCTTACCGATTCGACCGGCTCGGCTCTCGTTTACAACTGAAGGTGCAGGGTTCTACTTCGGAATCAGTCGATTTCTTCTCCGCAGTGGATTTTAATTGGGACCTTGCAGACTCCTCTTCTCCTCAAAAGATGCGCATTTATCCGGTGGAAAGTTACATCGACATTTTCACGGATTTGTTGGACGTAAGAATCGGGAATCAATTTATATTTTGGGGTACGACGGATTGGATAAATCCTACGGACAATATTAACCCGTGGAATTACGAGAACATCTCAGCCGAGATTGAAGACTATCGCATTCCCGTTACTGCCGCCAAGTTCGATTTCTACCCCTCGGATTTGTTTTCCCTCGAATTTGTTTGGCTGCCGATTTTTCAGCCGAATAAAATTCCTATCGAACTTCCTCCCGAAATGGGAACGTTTAAAGTTAAGTTAAATAACCCGCAAATGCCGGAAAAGAAATTGTCAAATTCCGAGTTCGCCATCCGCCTTGATTCCCAATTGCCGGGTGTTGATTTTTCACTCAGTTATTTCCACGGTTATGACAAAAATTTCTCTCTCTTTTCAAATATTAATTTCGGGAATGTTCCGAGAATTATTTTTACCCCTAAGTACGGGAAAGTCAATATTTTCGGGGGTGATTTCGTTACTACTTTCGACAAGTTTGCTCTAAAGGGAGAAGCGGCTTATTTCAAAACCGAGGACAAAGACGGCAAAAACATTTTCATTGAAAACAATCATTTAAAGTATGTGCTTGGATTGGACTACAATTTTAACGAGAACGCCTCCTTGAATCTGCAATTTATTCAATACATTCGGTTTAATTACAACAAGCCTCTCGAAGAGCAAGCCCGAGCCAAATACGGAATGCCTGTGTCTGAAACCTCCGACAAAACCGAGGAATCGGTTTCGGCAATGTTAAAATACAATGCCTGGAATTATTTGAGCTTACAATTGATTTCGGTAATGAATCTAAAAGGAAAAGATTTCTTTCTTCTGCCTATCTTGAATTACAATTTGGCTGATGCCGTGAACCTTTATTGCGGTGCAACTATCTTTTCCGGCAAAGAAGATTCCCCTTTCGGAAGAAACAAAAAGTACTCCCGTGCCTTCGTTGAACTCAAATACAGTTTTTAAGGACCAAACTTCTCCAAATTTACCCAATAAGGATATTGAGCCTAAAAAAGGTTTTATTCAATGAACCTTCTTAACTAATCCCCCTCTTAAAATTCTGTTGAAAATTTAAAATTAAACTCGCGGCTGCTGTCCAAAAAGTCTAAAATTGTCATTTCGACCCCGCCTTGGCGGGGGACTGTCCCGCCATAGGCGGGGAGAAATCTTTAGAACCTGCCCTGCCTACCGCCTGCCCTGCCTGCCTGCCGGCAGGCAGGCAGGCAGGGCAGGCAGGCGGCGGGCATGGTTCGCAATGTTTTAAAAGATTTCTCACCCCGATAAATCGGGGTTCGAAATGACAGGCTTACTTTTTAGACACTCCCAAATAGGGAGTGGGTTGGTATTATTTAAAAAATGCCCTTAGCAATCAAAATCAAAAAATTATTTAAATCTTTAATTCAAGTTTTTCAATCAACTTGTTTTGAATAAAAACGTTCCTTTCAGGGTTGCTTTTGTAATGTAAAATAGATTGAAAATATTTATTCTTAAATTTAAAAACTACCAACCGGACAAAGTTATTTCCGTTTTTCATTACTATCGCTCTGCATTCTTTTTCCCCTGCTTTAAAAAATTCGGAGTTGTTACTTAACGAAATAAAGTGTTTATTATCTGTTAAGAATCCGGACTTCACATATTCGAACGTTTTACTCAAATTAATTTTTTCCGCTTTTGTTTCAAGATTAATTAAGGTAAAGGAAATTGAAGCGGAGCCGTCTCTTTTAATAATAAGAAACGATAACGGTGCGATAGAAGATGAATCCGCCGAGAACCAACCACGCGGTAGGGGAATGTGTATTCTGCCATCTGCGGAAGTAGCAATACCGTAAAATTTAACCTTTTTTCCGGATGGGACATTTAGCGTACTACATGAGTAGAGTACTAAAATTGTTGTTGCCATCAGGGAAAGTAGGATGTATCTTTTTACTCTCATCGAGACCTATTTGGATTCGCTTCTCTTAAAGCGGGGCTCTTCCAATGTAAGCATAATCGATATTCTGTGTGTGTCCGGCAGCCGTTCGAAGGCGGAGCCGCTCATACGTGC
>WFQV01000017.1 GCA_015486905.1 Melioribacteraceae bacterium
ATACTCTTTTCACATTATGTTTTATGTCGGCTGATTAAAAGGAAAGTCAGCCGATTAATTATTTAAAACAATAATTAAGTTTAGCTCAATATTTAGATATAAATTTATTCTTGGTTGAAATTAAATTTTAAGAACTCCGTTATAAATATTAAGCTATCTTAGTCGGTTAAACAGATTTTTAACTTCAAGCATTTGCTTGTTTATTAGTGAGATTGCTTCACTGTTCCCACCGTTGCATTTTGCAATTAGAGAGTAAGTTGCAAATTAAAACGAAACAAGTAAATTCATGCTGTAAACAGATTTGTTCTGATAAGAAGAAATATCCGGTTTTAGTTTGGCTTTAATTTTTAACCCGTATTTGTAATAAATTTGATTTCTTTCATTCTCGATAATCCAATCGCGGTGAGTCCAGCCGATTGTAAATCCGATAAAATTCACAATTGTTCCGCCGAGGGAAAACAAAAAGTTCCGTTCCGTTCTTGCCTCCACCGTGTCAAAATCGGACACAGCTGAAAAAAGATTAAGGGAGTTAGTGTAATTGAGCTGGTCAACAACTGCAACAATCATTACTCTACTTGCAATTAAACGGGCGGCAAGAATATAGTAGTCATCCTTGTTATGGTCGTAATAAAAATGGAGATAACCGAGGATAAATGCCGACGCCGCAATTCTCTGTCACGTAATTTTCTTCTGAATTTTTAGAAATTCTTTGTAAGTTATTCCGTCAGGAATTTTCGTAATTTTCTTAACTTCGTTATAACGTTGTAAATCTTCAATACTCTAAACAAAAGAAAAAACGGAAAAAAACATTACAAACAAAAATAATAAAATATTTCATCTGTTTATTTTTGCCGCAAATTACACGAATTTAGTCTTAAGTCTCAAGCCCGATGCCTCGTGCTAAAAAATTAGCAAGTGAATAATTAGTAACGAGTCTCAAACTTAAACTCAAACTTAACCTTAATCTTAACCTTAATCTTAACCTTAATTTCAATATCCAGACAAAAAATATCAGAACAATCATGCAACCATCCATTCATCCAACCATGCAATCAATTTTATCGTCTCTCATTATTCATTACCAAATTAATTCAACATTCATAAACTGCCTACTGGCAGGCAGGTTCATAATTAATAATCATTTCCTTCACTACAAGTCGGGACAAGTTGTGTGACAAATTACTTGTCATGTCGCTTTCATGTGATTATCTTACTCCGAAGTTTTGTCACGATTTTTATCTTCCCCAAACGAGTAAATCCAAAAATCGCGTCAAAACACTTTAGTGTTTTCTATCGCCCAATCCCCGAGCTGAAGCTCGGGGTTAATGAAATGTCGATCATGCGTGACTTTGTTAAAAATATTTTGTAAGCTTTGTTTTTCGGTAATCTGTAACAAGTATCAACCTTAACCTCAACCTCAAAGCAAAAAATAAAAGAACAATCATCCAGCCATCCAACCATGCATTCATCCAACAATGCAATCAATTTTATCGTCTCTCATTATTCATTACCAAATTAATTCAGCATTCAACATTCATAATTAATAATCATTTCCTTGGGTGTCTTAAATTTAGTAATGTATGTTTTATTTTATTTGCAATTTATTGCCGGCTAATTAAAATTAAAAATAAAAAGCTCCCGAATGAACTTCAGGAGCTAATATTTAGAAAGTTAAAATTACTTTAAAAGAATCATTTTTTTTGTGGCTGTAAAATTCCCTGCGCGTAAAATGTAAAAATAAACCCCGCTCGGTAAATTGTTCGCATTAAATTGTACGGAATAATTTCCCGGCGCTTGCTTACGGTTTACCAGAGTGGCAACTTTGCTCCCGAGAATATCGTAAACAGCCAGATGTACGGACAGCTCGTGAGCTGTCCCTACAACAGGAATTGAATATTTTATTGTTGTCGTTGGATTGAACGGATTCGGGTAATTTTGGTAAAGTTCAAAATCAATTGTACCAATAGGATTATCATTAACGGAAGTTGTAATTGAATCCTTCAAAATCAAAGCGCTTACCGGCGGTAACGAAACCTCTCCGGCGGAAATACTTTTGTAGGTTAAATGTCCTTCCCAATTTCCAAATGTATTTACAAATCCACCTCCAACCGGAACGACCTTCCAATAATTTTTCGAAAGATTAAAAGTTTTACTCAAAGCGGAAGAAGGATTAACTATTACCAAACCGTTTTCAAATTCCCTTGAATAAAGCGAGTCATTCCGCTCGACGAAATCACCCGCGGCATCCCTGAGGTCGATGTCAAATTCGGGGTAGTATTGCAAGGAAGTATTGTAAGCATAATCAGACAGAGAAAGAACGGTGTTTTGATTTTCAATTAACAAATAGCTGGCAACGGAAAAAATTCTGGCTTGAATATTGTTAATTAAACCCGGTTTTTTAACAACGAGGACCAAATTAGAACTGTCTCTGTTTTCTTCCATGCACTTTATTGCTTTCCCCCAGTTAACAAATCCCTTATAATCTCCGGTAGTAATATCATACGCAAAGTCCTCCCACATTCCTCCGTCGGTTACTGCAAGACTTGAATCCGCCCCGTTGCCCGAATGCAATCCGTTAAAAATAACTATTTTATCAGGTAAATAAGATTTAATGAATTTAAGCGAAGCATAACGGGCTAAGCGCCATTCAAGAGGGTCGTAATCCCAAGGCAATTTACCATTATCTAACCAGCTTTTTTTCAATAAATGACTTGCCGAATCAATATACAACCCGTCGTAATTGTATTTGTAAACCTGGGTCGATGCTGTAAAGGCGTAATAATTTATCCAATGATAAATGGCATCTGCCGCCGTCGAATCAACCAAATCTCTTCCGTCCATTAAAAAAGAATGCCATTCGGTTTTAATTCTTGTATCGTAACTTTGATTTGCACTGTCGGAATGGCAAAACATATTTTCGTGTTGATTAATAAAATTCCAATTGAATTGCGGAAAATTCTCCCATGTTCCTTGAATTGAACGATACAACAAAAGTTTTGTGTGGTGGAATGCGTTCCTTATGCTGTTGCTTAAAAACGGAGTGTTAAGATAATCAAAGACGCTGTCTGCGAAAGCTATTTGCGCGTTTGTTACATCGTATGATATACGCGTTGCTCTTTTTATGCCCCCGGCAAAAACATTAAAAGAACTAACAGATAAAAAAATCAGAATTAAAAAAATCTTCTTCATTTTTCAACTCACTGCTTATTTAAGATAAATTATTTTCTTAATTGCAAAGGAAAAATCGGTTTTCAGGCAAATAAAATAAATTCCCGAAGCGGCGCTCATGTCCGAAGAATTACGTCCGTTCCAGACGATGCTGTGTTTGCCTTGTCCAATTTCATCTTGCACCAAATCCAAAACTTTTCTACCGAGGATGTCGAAAACCGCAATGGAAATTTTGGATTTTTGTGGCAGCGAATAATTAATATGAACCTGCCCGTTAAAAGGATTCGGATAAACCGAGAAATCCAACACAGAAGGATTAGATTTGCTTTCAACGCCGGTTTCATTGTAATATTCGTAAGCTCCGATGTCAAAGCCCTCCCCTTGTGGCCTCGGCGTGTTAAAGTAATCTACCGAAGGAGCCCCTAAACTATTACCGTTGTCTATTGCCGGGCTGCCCGAGCTTACTTTGAACCCGCCGTTTCGCCAATCAATGAGCAAAGGAGAACCAACAATTGACTCTTCTCCCCAGCCCAATTGAATAGCTGCCGAATCCGAAGGGAAGCGAAAGCTTTGCAAAGACTCCAAATTAAATCTTAGCGTAGTATCGCCAAGACAACTCTTAATTGTCAATTCAACAATTTCCGAAGATGAATCTTTATCCGGAGCGAAATACAAATTATGGTCAAACAAAACATTTTCCGGCGGAAATACATAGGAATATATTATTGAAGTGATGTAAGGATGATTCGGTCGTGCGGCAAAAATATTATTTCTAAAAACCAAATTATTGCTTGTTCCTTCGGGCGTTGAGATTACGTGGCATTCGGAAACCCAAATGCTTTTCAATCCGTTGTTAAAAGAAGTGTTGTTAACAAAAATTCCATTGTCCGATTCGAACACGCCAAAGCCCGAACCTTGATTGTTGTAAGCCACATTATTGACAAAATGCGCTCCGCCCCGGGGTTCAGCCGTATCAAGCAGAAAGCCGCAGCCGTCCGTGCCGCAATGCAAGGAGTCGTCTCCGTCGAAATTATTATGAGAGATGTTCCCGATAAAATAAATGTCCGAGCCCGTTGCACCGAAAGCTGTTATCCCTTGGGAAAAGCCTGTCCACTTGCAATTTTCGTAGGCTTCGTTTCCTTCCACGCGCACGTGATTGCAGAAGTTTGCCCCGATTCCTGCTCTTCCGTTGCCAAAAGATTTATTATTCAGAATTCTTATGTGATTTTTTTGAACTTCAATTCCTGCCAGACCGTAGTTAGTAACGCTAAATCCTTCGACAATTAGATATTTGTCACGCGCACCGCCGTCGGCTAAAACCCAAACACCGCTTTTCAACGTGACTTTCCACTCGTGATTTTCCGGGGAATCGTTTTCGGGAAGCCATACGAAGAGGTAACCTGAGTGGTCAACAAAGCTGCGTCCTTCGGCAAATTTTAACGAGTCGCAAGGGTAAGGATATGGGTAAGGCATTCTTTTACCGTCTTTCCAGGCTTCGTAAAAAGCACCGGTTCTAAGTTTTATTTTCCAGACGTTTCCTCCGTAATAATCGTCTCGCACCCAGCTTGCACTGTCGGAAATAGCGTCGCTCAAATTTACCATTCCATCTAAAATGGCGGCGTATTGAGGTTCTGATTTGTACACAATCCAATTGCTTTCTTCCCCGCATGCGCTGGGAGCAATCCAATCGTGGTAAACACCTCCCATTACAATTACCGTGTCGCCGGCGGCAACTTTCATGTTTGCTTTGTGAATTGTAGCCCATGGGTGGTCAAAAGTTCCCTTGTTGGTATCGCTTGCGTTGGGGCTCTTATTATTCACATAATAAGTTTCTGCGCTTGTTTTAACAAACAAGGTAAATAAAAAAATAATTAAAATTGAGAAGATTGAATTAATGTGAGAATTTCGAGGAATAATAAAATTTTGCATTTTTCTACTCCCGGATATTTTTTAATCTTTAAACTATTTGTGAATTGAGGGAAGGAATTTTTAAGAGTTAGTATATGTTTCTCAAATAGCTTTCGAAATTTTTGACAAAATTACGAGGGAAATGGTTTAAATTTTTATTTCCAACGGATTAACGTAAATTCCAAATAATATGAAAAATTATTACGTTCTCAAACTTGCTGCGGTTTTAATTGCTTCTATTTTATCATTCGAAAGTCCTTCGATATCTTCCAATTTTAAGTATCCTTCTAATAGCAATTCGGTAAAAACAAATATTAACCGAGAATACCTGTAATCGTACTTTCTGTCAATTTGCTTTCTTTTTTTGTAAAGGAAATCCTCTAATTGCCAAATTTCTTCGTCCTTTTTTAACTGTAAGGCTTTTACTTTAATTTTGTTTTTTAAATCGTCCATTTCCCTTCGGTAAGCAACGTCAAACGCTTGGCGGGCTATTTTCTTTTCTTTCGGTGACCATTTAAAATCTCTCATTCCCATTTTACTCCAAATTTTTAAATACTATTTGCATTATTAACCCGAAAAAAAATAAAAGAAATTTTGAAAACCGCAAGTTTACTTCATCAAAATCATTTTCTTTTTTGCAGAAAAATATCCTGCGGAAAGTCTGTAAAAGTAAATTCAGCTGACGAGTTTACTTGCATCAAATTTAATGGAGTAATTACCCGAGGCTTGATTTTTGTTTACAAGCGTGGCTATTTCCCGACCGAGAATGTCGTAAACCTTCAATGTTACATTTGCATTGTAATTGCGACTTTGGGAAGAAATCCCTTGAGATTTCTCTTCCCGATAAAAATTATCGGGATTCGAAATGACAAACGGAATGCTGCATAGTATTGTCTTTGTAGGATTAAAAGGAGTCGGGTAATTTTGAGTTAATTTAAATTTAGTTGGTAATTCGGAATTTAAGTTAACCTCTACAACATCAGAATACTCAAACCCGCTGTCAATGTTTATCTGTTTTAATCTGTATTTAACAGTGCTACTTAGTTTATCGGTATCAACAAAGCTATAATCTTTCGGAGAGTTGCCGTTGCCGTGTCCCGCAACAAAGCCAATATCCTGCCAACCACTTTGAACTTTTAACTTTTTCCTTTGGACTTGAAATCCATTTCCGTTGCTGTCTGCCAGTGTAGAATTACTTGATTTTCTACGGCTTTTACCGTGAAAGAATTTAGTTCTACGGGAAGAGGAGTATCCAAATTTCCAACCGTTACATTTGAAAATCCCGCGTAATAATTTGTTGTTTCAATATAATAAGCGGCATCAACAGCAACCTCGGGCTTTGTGGGTATTTCCAACCAAGTATTTGAGACCGAATTGTAATGATAAATTTTTCTTCCTGAGTTTGACACTTAATTTTTGTAAGTTATTGAAAAAAAGAGATAAGTAAAAAAAATTGCGAAAGTTGTTACTACAACTTTGATTAGTACCTTATCAGTAAAATTCGTTTTATTTTTGGCAGAATATATTTTCAAATACTCTAAAGTCCTTTGTTAATAAGGTTTTCAGAGATTATATTTCCCATTCAACTTTTAAACTTCTTTAGTTCTGGCTTGTCCAGGTTAGGAATTAAAAAGGATAATATTTCTCATTTACACAAAATTTGGGACAGTCTCCATTTTCCACGCTTTTTGATTTTTTTTTCTCTCAAGTGTAAAACACAGGAAAAGAATAGAAATTATTTTGTGTTGCAGAAGGTATTAAGGTTACTATTAGAATAGGACGCTTCAAATTGTAGAAATTGAATTGGGTATTATAAACTTTATTTCTGTTTCAGCCCATACACCGGCACAAGTTAAAACTTGGAGGCAAAAGAACCTTCATTCTCCCTTCTCCCTTTCTTGTCAGAAAATTCGGATTAAGCTGCCCTTGTATTTTACAATGTTATTGATTGGAAAAGAGTTCAAGGAAAAGACCGAATAAGTTACCTGAGTACAGAGCCAAAATTCAGGTGAGTCGAATTTGTGAAGTAGTACAATTTTCAAATCTTTGTTAAAAGCCAAGAAACCAAATAAGTTACATATCCACTAATTCCAATTGACAAGACAAGCAACACTTTTAATATTTTCTTTTTCAGCTCCCTGTAGTAATTCATTTCCCTGTAGCGTTCTCTTACGCGGTAATCCCCCTGAGTAATTTCCCAATAGCTGATTTTCGGCGGCTTCGATTTTTTCGGTGGAGAAGGAAGCTTAATGATTTTCAAAGGCTGAGTTTCTTCGTGATTAATTCTTATTGAATAAACTGTTGTCCAATAATCTTTAGGTAAGGTAATGGTGTGCGCTTCGTAAAGATTGTTGTTTTTTATTTCAAGTAGAGGGTGTTTTATTTCATTCTTGATCAAATGCATTTTTTCTCCTTTTAGTTAAGCGCTTTTACCGAATTTTTCTCGTCTGTATTTGCTTAACTCAATAATTTTAGTTTCTTTGCCGGACTTATCCACGAGGCGATAACTATTATTTGTGTACCACCAATCAAGAGGTAAATCTACCGTGTAGTCTTTTGTTTTAGTAAAACTTAAGTTGCGGTCGGCTTGCGGCTCGAATATGCTCCTTTTTAACTGTAGTTTAAATCCGAAAGACAAATCAAAGTTAACATATTTCCTTTTGTCGTGGAGTTTCCCGTTAAGCAAAATAGCATCCGAGTTTTGCGCTTGTAATACAATCGGAATCGTCAAAAGCGCCAAGCGTAAATCCAACAGCAAAGTTTTACTTTGTTCGTAAAGGTATTCGAGTGCAATTAGGTTGTTTATTCCTTCTTCCCTGTTGCCGAATATTTGCCACATTCCCGAAAGCCCCGGCTTGGAATTGAACTTTTGCCGTTCCTCGTAATGGTTAGGGAAATTCTTTTTCATTACCATTAAATCTGAAAGCATTAAAGGACGCGGTCCGATAAAGCTCATCTGTCCAAGCAAAATATTTAATAGTTGTGGTAATTCGTCCAAACCCGTCTTACGCAGCCATTTTGCAAAAGAAGGTACGTCTTTTGCTAAAGAGGGTTTCATAAAAATATTTTTCCTGCTGTGCTTTCTTCGGATTACCCTCTCAGTCGGGAGGGTCTTGAGTTTAAGTATTTTAATCCTTTTCTTCTCAAGCGTCAGCCCGCGCTCCTGAATAAGTACCGGAAATTCCTTTAATTCCAAAAACAAAATAAATGAAGAAATCAAAATAAAAGGAGACGTAAAAACGAGCAAAATTAATGAAAAAATAAAATCGCCGATTCTTTTGAAAAAGGAGTAAAATGTCATTTCAATTTTTTTTAAATTAAATATTAATTTACAAAATTTTTATGAAAAATAATGTTTTTCAAATCACTAAAAAGGGACAGCCGTTAAGACTGTCCCTAATCAATTAAATTATTTATTTCAAAAGAATCATTTTCCTTGTAGAAGAAAAATTACCGGAGTTCATTGTGTAGAAATAAACTCCGCCGGCAAGTTTGGAAGCGTTAAAATTAACAGTGTGTGTACCTGCGGACAAAGTTTTGTTAAGCACCTGCGCAATTTTTTGACCGAGATAATTGTAAATAGTAATCTTAATGGGAGTCTCTTTTGCCAGAGTAAAGCGGAGCTTAGTCGTCGGATTAAACGGATTCGGGTAATTCTGTGAAATAGAGAAAGGTGTGGGTTTTACATTGTTGTCTTTTACGGAGGTTGATTGATTTTCAGCCTCTATTACCCAAACCGTGCCGTCATTATCCTAAATATTAAAATCCGAGCTGTAATTGACAAAAACGTATTCGTCTTTTCCGTCTCTGTCCATATCCCCTGCGGGACAGCCTTAGAACAAACGCGGTGTTAACGTAACCGAACTATCGGGGGAGAAACCGTTGTAATCCCAAATGTCAAAAGCAACATTTACAGTCCAATTTGTTGAATCCGCCGGGTCTCCCGATCCGTTATATTCAACGTCGTAAATTCGACCGTTTCGTTTGCCGGCAATTATTAAATCTGCTTTGCCATCGTGATCAGAATCGGCTATGTACATTGAACGCAGCTTTCCACCGGCTTTTCGAGGTAAGTGAATTAATTCTTTAACGTCGTCAGCTGTAATTTTAGAAACATCAGAAATTCCTGTAACAATAAATACAGTGTTCTCCGGTTCTGTCCCTGCAATGTAAAGTTCTTTTACTACAACGCCGTTTACGTCGGCAACGCGGATTCCGTCCAATGCTCCGTAATCTATTCCCTTCGAAGCGTAAATTTGGTTTAATTCGCTTGCCACGTCAAACTTGCCGTCTCCTTTGTTTTCAAGGACTTTCAAGGTAAAGTGGTCCCAAACCATTGCGTAAATTTCTTTATTTCCATCATTGTCCAAATCACCTGTGTTTACACTGTAAAGAGAACCGCCGGTAAGCCCGTTTAAATCGTACTCTGTTTGCTAAGATGTAAAAGCTCCGAATTGACCCGACACGGAGGAAACATTTACTTCTCTGCCACTGTCTCTTTTTCTTATTCCTGTAATCAATTCGTTTGTACCATCGTTATCAATATCCTTTACCGTTAAATTGTAATGGCGGAAGTCCGTATTGTCGGGTAAGCCGTAATTCCAGACGGTGGTTGGGTCCGGCATATCACTTCCTTCGGTATATTTCCCGTATTTGTTTTCGCCCACAATCCCATTCCACTCAAATACCCACGAGCGTGGTGGGTTAGGGTCTCCTTGATGAACATCCGAAGGCAATGTGGTAATAATTTCTACCACACCGTTGTTATCCATATCGCGGCAAGCCGCAATTATGAATGATGAATTTTGAATTATGAATTAAAAACTTTACAGCAAAAATATTTTGACAAAAAAAACAAAGATTTGATTGAGGATACTATAGTGCCTTCTAAGGTTTATTGTTAAATTAATGGATTGGCTCTAACGGGGTTAATAAGTTTTTAACCTAAATAACTTTCTAAAAATAAGAATTAAAGTTGCAAGTAAAATTATCATAAAAAAGTTATTGGGATTGGTTTTGAATAGCAATGAAAAATTTCTGTTGTTGCAAGTTTTGTCACAAAACAAAGCGAAGTAATCTGACCCCCCCCAATAAATCTGAGCCGAATATTTAAATCTTGCTTTTGCATCTATTTTTCCACGACATAGCTTTCGTAAACGGCGGCAAAGAAAAGCGAAGACGTGGTTGACTTTTGCAAAAATTTCAATTTCAAAATATTTTTCAGCTCTAACAAACGTTTGTCTCCGGAAATAATGTATTGTGCTTCTAATTTGACTGCGCATTAGATAAACTTGTCGTCGTCAGGGTAGTTTTTGATTACCTTCAAGGTGGGTTTAAAACAATTGCAGATTTAATTGTAGCGTGCATTTGTTTTTCTCCGAAACTGAAAAGCTATTTGTTTTTTTGATGACAATAAAGTTATGTTTGTACTCAAAATATTTTCATTAAAAGGAACGAATAAAAATAAAAAGGTAATGAATGTTGAAGCATTTTTTGTTGAGTTTGGTTTTAATCTTTTTAATTCAAGGCGCAGTTTTAGCACAAACCGAAATTCAAAAAGCAGTAAGTGATTTTTCTAAAACTGAGGAATTGCACCAAACATCCTGGAGCGTTTGTGCTAAGTACGTTGACAACGGCAAAACGATTGTTGCTTTGAATCCGAGACTTAATCTTGCTCCTGCTTCGGGGTTAAAAGTTTTTACAACGTCTGCGGCGCTTAATATTCTCGGAGATGATTACCGCTTTGTAACGAAAATCTTTGCAGATGGGAAAATTGAAAACGGAACACTTTACGGAAATTTAATTATTGTCGGTTCGGGAGATCCGACCCTCGGCTCGCCAAAAGTTAAGGGTTCTCTGCCTCTCGACAGTTTAATGTTAAATTGGGTTGACGCTGTAGAGACAGCGGGAATAAAAAAAATCACAGGCTCAGTCCTTGTTGACGACAGACTTTTCGACGATATTCCCATTCCGAGAAATTGGTACTGGGTCGATTTGGGTAATTATTACGCGGCGCAAACCAGCGCTTTGACAATCAACGATAATCTGTACAAAATATTTTTCCGTCCCGGCAAAAAGCCCGGAGCCCCGGCGGAATTTTTAAGAACCGAACCTGCACTGCACGGAATAATATTCGTAAACAAAATGAAAACCGGCGCTGTCGGCTCGGGCGACAACGGCTACGTATTCCGCTCCCCGCACGACAGTCTCGCCTATTTGAGGGGAACGGTTCCAATGGGTTACGAAGAGTTTTCCATTAAAGGTTCTTTGCCTGATCCGCCTCTGTTTGCCGCCGTTTACTTTACCGGAGCTTTGAACAAAAACAGAGTCAAAATTTCGGGTAAACCCGGAAGGGTGCAAACTTCGCTTGATTATTCCGCAATGAATTTAATTACGGAAACGGTTTCCCCGCCATTAAAAAATATTGTTTACAACATTAACAAAATAAGCAACAACCTTTACACAGAGCAGTTGTTAAGAACGATTGCTGTTGTGAAGTACGGCTTGGGAAGCGAGGATAAAGGAATCAAAGCGGTTAAACAATTTGTCGCCGAAAGCGGTGTTGACACTGCGGGGTTGAATCTTTTCGACGGCTGCGGATTGAGCCGCTCAAATACCATAACCGCCGAGATGATGACCGATTTGTTAATTGCCAACACTCACAGAAGTTGGTTTCCCGCGTTTTACCGCTCATTGGCTATTGCGGGAGTTGCAAACGATCCCGGTTACTTTGTGAAGTTCGGTAAAGGCACTCCGCTTGAGAACAATGCCAGAATAAAAGGCGGTTTCATTTCCGGTGTGCGCAGCCATTCGGGCTATTTAAAAACCCGCTCCGGCAGAACGGTTGCTTTTTCTTTAATTGCAAACAACTTTACTTGCAAGGTTAAAAAGATTAATAAAATACACGAGAAAATTTTAATAATGCTGAGTAAATTGAAATGAAAATGACCAACCCCCTAAATCCCCCTACCTATTTAAGGGAAGTGGACTTAAGGGGTGAGTTAGAAAAAGAGTAGTGGAATTTTTTAGATGAACCTAAAACAATCAAATGAAACATACATGACTAATTTTAAGATACCATAGTAAATGATTATTAGTTATGAACATGCCTGCCGGTAGGCAGGTTATGAATGTTGAATGTTGAATTAATTTGGTAATGAATAATGCGAGACGATAAAATTGATTGCATGGTTGGATGAATGCATGGTTGCATGGTTGTTCTGATATTTTTTGTTTGGATATTGAAATTAAAGTTAAGGTTAAGATTGAGGTTAAGATTGGGACTCGTTACTAATTATTCACCTGCTAATTTTTTAGCGCGATGCGTCGGGCTGGAGACTTAAGACTAAATTCGTGTAATTAGCGGCAAAAAAAATAAACAAATGAAAATTATTGCCGACGAAAATATTATTTACGCCCGAGAGGCTTTTTCACAATTCGGTGAAGTTGTTTTGCTGCCGGGACGGAGCATCACAAGTGCCGAGCTGAAGGATGCGGACGCTTTAATTGTACGCTCCGTAACCAAAGTTGACGAACGCCTTTTGGAAAACACAAAGGTTAAATTTGTCGGAACTGCTACAATCGGCGAAGACCACATCGACAAAGAATACCTTGGGAGGAACGGAATCGGTTACTCAAACGCCAAAGGCTCGAACTCCGAAGCGGTTGCGGAATATGTCCTCTCGGCAATTGCCGAGTTTTTACATTCAACTAAAAATACGCTGAAAGACAAAACAATCGGTATTGTGGGTGTGGGGACAATCGGAAGTAAAGTTGCAAAATACGGGGAGGTTTTGGGGCTGGAGGTAATCCGGAACGACCCCCCGTTGAAACGTCTTACCGGAAGGACAGAGTACAGATCACTCGAAGAAGCCCTTTCGGCAGATATTGTAACTTTCCACGTTCCGTTAAACGTTGGCGGAGTTGACAACACCGTACATCTACTGAACGAAGAAAATTTCAGAAAGTTAAATCCGAATGCTTTGTTAATTAATGCCGCAAGGGGACAAGTAATTGGAAATAATGCATTGCTGAATTATTTGACCGTCTCTAAAAATCTCTTTACCGTTCTTGACGTCTGGGAAAATGAACCCTCGATTAACATCGATTTATTAAATGCGGTTAATATTGGAACACCTCACGTTGCCGGCTATTCCTACGAGGGGAAAGTAAACGGTACGGTTATGATGTACAACGCTGTGTGCCGGTTTTTCGGCTTGGAGAGGAAATGGTCACCCCCGGAATTAAAATTGAACGACAGAGAAATTTCCATTGGTGAAAACTTTTCCCTCGAAGAAAATTTGTACAGGGTATTTCAAAAAGTTTACGCTATTAAAACGGATGATGAAAAGATGCGGAAAACAATCTTATCAAATAAAAAAAATGTCTCTTTTCTCTTTGACAAACTTCGCAAAGAATACCCGCTTAGGAGGGAACTGAATAATTTCGAAATTACCGCCCGCCCGCCTAAAGAAATACTTAATCTTTTTAAGCTTTCTAAAACATTGGCTCCTTAATGCAACAAATCCAACCGGCGCCCAAAAAAATATTTTGTTCAATATTTGTACAGTACCAAATATGGATAATCTAATCTAAGAAATATTATGCCTGGCGCTGATATTTTAAATCCTGGCACAGATTTAAAATTGGTAGGGGACGCAAATTTTGCGTTCCCTACTAAAACCCCGAATTTCATTCGGGGTATTAAAATTAAACTGCTTTGCAGTTTATTTTTCTTGAAATTATTCAAATAGATATATCGTAAACGGAAGCGCGAAGCGCTTAAATTTCAATAACTGTGAGTGAAACCTGCAGAATAGGATAACGCTTCAAAGAAGAACTGTGAAAGCAGTTCAATTATGTGTGTGTCAATAAAATTCTAAAAGGGGGTAGGGTAAACCTCGCAAGGGCTAAAAATAAATTTGAACCCCTACCCCTTCAGGGTTCTTTTCCCCTTTTTGATTCTTTGTTCTACAGACATTGAACCCCTTCGGGGTCCTAAGAGGCACGCATTACGACCCCGAAGGGGTCGAATGTCAATAGAAAAATAATCAAAAGTAAAAAACCGATGCCGAAGATATCGAAGTAAAGCAATCTGCTAAAATGTTTGATGTAGTTAAAAGTTCTAATTTTTCAACACTCCGTCTCCCGAAAAGTCGGGATAAGTCGAGAGCTACCCCTCTTGAAAGAGAGGAATTTTAAAATTTGTAGGAAAAAACCATCCAACCATCCATTCATACAATCATGCATCCATCCAACCTGTCGCGCTGAAGTCAAGCGCAGCGCAGACTAAGGCGGACCTGTCGCGCCGAATCCCGCATTATGCAGGGAAGGCGGACAATCCAATCATCCATGAATCCACTAATCCATTTATGCAAGGTTCTCGATTTGACAATAATAAGTCTAATGACTTGCGTCTTACCTCTTGCTTGTCACGACGTAGTCAAGCGAAGCGCAGACGAAGGCGGGCGTCACGCGTTTAACTATTTCTTCTTTCTCGTTTCTTCTTTTTTGTTTTTGCAACAGATTTTAAACCTGTACCATTAATTGCAACGAGGAATTTTAAATTGCTTGTTAACGATAATATTGTTTTCTATTTTTAAA
>WFQV01000018.1 GCA_015486905.1 Melioribacteraceae bacterium
GCATGCCTTTCAGCCCATTTAACTCTTGCTTCTCCACAATTGTAAGCGGCAACCGCAAGGTACCAATCGCCGAGCGAGACGTAAAGGTCGCGGATGTGCCGTGCTGCCGCTCGTGTTGCCTTTTCGGGGTCACGGCGTTCGTCAACGTAAAAGTTTACTTCCAAATCATAAAGTCTTGCCGTGCTGCGCATAAACTGCCAAAGTCCTACAGCTCTTGCCCACGAGCGCGCTTTCGGATTAAGTCCGCTTTCGGGAAGGCTTAGAAATATCAACTGTTGAGGAACTTTCTCCTCCCTGAAAATTCTTGCCATCATCGGGAAATATTTTCCTGTACGCTCCAGCCATTCCTGAAAAAACCTCCTCCCACGCCCGGTGTAATATTCAATGTACTGTTCAACATAACGATTAACCGTAAGTGGAAAATCACCAATAACGATAGTATTGTTCTCAAGATTTTTGCCCGTTTCTTTAACCGGCGGAAGTTCCATTATTTTGTTGTCTAACCACTCGTCAAGCGCTGACATTGAAACGCTGTCCGGCAGACTGGAAAGTGTATCGACGTAACTTTTGTAATCCTGAAGAATGGAAGTTTCCAATTCACTGAAACTTTCGTTATCTTCAATGCCCGGGTAATAGCTCAGGGAATTAAGAATTGTAAGTGCGGAATCGAAAGAGCCGAGAGCTTTTTCTTTGAAATTTAATTTTTTAAAGTAAAGTGCACTCACATATTGCTGGCGTGCATCTTCGAGTAAATTATTTACAATTACCGCATTACTCTGCGGTTCGATTTTTTCAGTCTTTATCTTTATAGGTTCGTCTGTTTTGATGAATTGCTTGACGTAACTGCAAGAGTTGAGTAAAAAAGCAAAAACAAATAAAGTCAGAAGCAAATTTATTCTTTTCAATTAAAATCTCCGATTTTCAATTCCTTACAATCTAATAAGTTAAAAAGAAAGAATCAAGTCTTTTTTAAAGGTATTCTTGTAAACAATTTAATTTTAATAAGTTAGAAAATCAAATCACAAAGGGATATTACAATGTTTTTTCTTTGGATTATTATCGACTTTCGTTTTTAAAAGTTGAAAAGCGTTAACGATTTTAGTCCTTGTCTCGGAAGGCTTAATTACGTCATCGATGTAACCACGCTCGGCAGCGGAATAAGGATTGGCAAACCTTTCGCGGTATTCTTCCAACAATTGATTTAAAGTATCCTCCGGGGTTTTGGAATTTTTAATTTCTTTTTTAAAAATAATTTCCACAGCTCCTTTAGGTCCCATCACGGCAATTTCCGCAGAGGGCCACGCGTAGTTAAAATCTCCCCGGATGTGCTTGGAGTTCATCACATCGTAAGCCCCGCCGTAAGCTTTGCGAGTAATAACCGTAACTTTCGGAACAGTAGCTTCGGCAAAAGCAAAGAGAAGTTTGGCGCCGTTTTTAATTATTCCGTTCCACTCCTGGTCGGTGCCGGGCAAAAATCCCGGAACGTCTTCCAAAACAAGAAGCGGGATGCCGAAAGCATCGCAGAAACGGACGAACCTTGCACCTTTGATTGAAGCGTTAATATCCAGTACTCCAGCCAACGAAAGAGGTTGATTTGCCACAATGCCTACGGAAACCCCGCCAACACGTCCGAAACCGACAATAATATTATCTGCAAAATTCTCGTGAACTTCCAAAAATTCGCCGTCGTCAACCAAATATTCAATTACCTTTTTCATATCGTACGGTTTGTTGGGATTGTCGGGAACAATCTCGTCCAATTCCTTGACCGTTAAATCCTTTGTGAAATCAAATTCTTTCTCCGGTGCTTTGTCCCGCCAGTTCAAAGGTAAATAATCCATTAAATTTCTGATTTTTTCAAAGACCTCAATCTCGCTTTCGAGTGCAAAGTGTGCAACACCGCTCTTGGTTGCGTGCGTATCCGCACCGCCCAAATCCTCAAAAGAGACCTCCTCGTGTGTAACGGTTTTAACAACGTTCGGTCCGGTAACAAACATATGACTTGTGTTCTTGACCATAAAAATAAAATCTGTTATTGCCGGCGAATAAACGGCACCGCCGGCACAAGGACCTAAAATAGCGCTTATTTGCGGAACAACTCCGCTTGCCAATGTATTCCGCAGAAAAAGTTCGGCATAACCGCCCAGGCTCACAACGCCTTCCTGGATTCTCGCACCGCCCGAATCGTTCAAGCCGATTACGGGAATCCCTATCTTCATTGCCATGTCCATAATTTTATTAATTTTCTCGGCGTGAGCTTCCGAAAGGGAACCGCCGAAGACGGTAAAATCCTGACTAAAAAGAGCAACGGGACGACCATTAATTTTAGCAAACCCCGTAACAACGCCATCGCCTAAAAACTTTTGTTTATCAAGACCGAAAGAGGTGCTTCTGTGAGTAACAAACATATCAAGTTCTTCGAAACTTCCTTCGTCAACTAAAAGCTCAATTCTTTCCCTTGCAGTTAGTTTTCCTTTTTTATGTTGATTTTCAATTTTCTTTTCGCCTCCGCTCTTGAGGGCTTCTTTGCGGAGTTTTTCCAAACGTTCAAATTTCTCTTTCATCTCTTACCTAAATTGAAAAATCGAAA
>WFQV01000019.1 GCA_015486905.1 Melioribacteraceae bacterium
AAGTCGAAGACTCGCAATGAAAGAAACTATCTTTTTAGAATAGAACTAACAGATAATAATGTAATAAATAGGAGGAAACCGATGAGCGAAACGAAACACAAGTACAAATTTAAAGCAGAGATTAAACAACTGTTGGACATCCTTGTCCACTCCCTTTACACGAGTAGAGAAATATTTTTAAGGGAGTTGGTTTCAAACGCTTCGGACGCATTGGACAAAGTGCGGTTCGAAAGCAATAAAGGAACCGAAATTGCCGATAAGGATTTGCCTTTGGAAATACACATAGATTTTGACGAAAAGAAAAACACTCTTACAATTCGCGACACGGGAATCGGAATGACCAAAGACGAATTGGTTAAGAATATCGGTACCATTGCCAAATCGGGTACGGCGGATTTTCTGAAGAAGCTTGCCGAGAGCAAGGAGGATGCAACAAATATTATCGGGAAGTTCGGTGTGGGTTTCTATTCGGTTTTTATGGTTGCTAAAGAAGTTGTAATTAAAACAAAATCTTTCAAACCCGAAGAACCCGCATGTACTTGGCGTTCCGACGGAAGCGGTAGTTTTGAAATAGAAGAACTTGAAGAACCGTTAAAACGGGGTACTACAATTGAAGTCCACTTGAAAGACGACGCAAAAGAATTTGCAGAAAAATACAGACTTGAAAACATCATTAAAAAACATTCGAATTTTATTTCTTTCCCGATATTCTTAGGCAAGGAAAAAATCAACACAATTTCCGCTATCTGGCGAGAGCCTAAAACTTCGATTAAAAAGGAACAATATGTTGAGTTTTACAAATTTCTAACATACGACACCGAAGAGCCGATGTTTATTGTGCACAAGTCGGTTGATGCGCCTATTCAATTTAATGCGCTGATGTTTATTCCCAAGAAGAGTGACGAGTTTTTCTGGATGGACAGGGAAAATTACGGACTCGACCTTTACGTTAAACGCGTATTGATTCAGCACAAAAACAAAGATTTGCTTCCCGAGTATTTGAGTTTTGTGAAGGGCGTTGTTGACTCGGAAGATTTGCCCCTCAATATTTCCCGGGAAACATTGCAAGAAAACACAATCTTTAATAAAATTTCCAGCAGCGTTACAAACCACATACTCTCTTTTCTTTTGGACAAAGCGAAAAATAGCCCGGACGAATATCAAGCATTCTGGAAAGAGCACGGTAAGGTTTTCCGCCTTGGGTACATGGATTTTGTGAACCTCGAGAAATACCAGGAATTATTACGATTCAATTCTTCCTTTAACAAAGACGAAAATGAATTAACCTCATTGGCGGATTACGTCTCCCGCTTGAAAGAAGGACAGAAAGAAATTTACTACGCATTGGGCAATTCCCGAGAAGCAATTGTATTGGATCCACATCTCGAAATATTTAAGAAAAAAGGAATTGAAGTACTTTACCTTTACGACCCCACGGAAGAATTTGTGCTCTCTTCACTTCGGAAATACAAAGACTTCGATTTCAAATCCGTTGATACTGCCGATTTGAAAAAACTTGAAACGCTTGGCAAGGAAGGAGAGAAGGAAGAAGAAAAGGAAGAGTTAAGCAAAGACGATCGTAAGCACTTTAGCAGTCTGCTTGCAAAGATGAAAAAAATTCTCGGTGACCGCGTCAAAGATGTTGTTGAATCCAAACGTCTTTCCGACAGTCCCTCGTGCCTTGTTAATGCTGATGACACTCTTTCCGCTTCGATGAGAAAAATTCTTAAAATGGCTAATCAGGATATGGGTAAGCAGGAAAGGATTTTGGAGGTTAATCCTAATCACAAACTTGTTCGTAATTTGATTGAGATTTTCAAAAAGAATTCCGACGACGAATACATTACTAACGTTACGGAACAACTTTACGGTTCCGCTCTGCTTTTGGAAGGAGCGCTTGAAGATCCGCACATATTGATTGCCAAAATGAACGAACTGTTGGAAAAATCCAGTGAATGGTACTTGAAACAGAGTAAGGAAACAACTTAAAAACCCCTCCCTCCCATGTGAGGATTTCATATAGATTATGCCCCGAGCTTATCGGGGCTTTTTTATTAATGGTTGCATTCCGCGAAAATCCCGCAGCAATCCTTGTCATCCGTGTTCCATTGTTCAATCTGCGGAAATCATAATCCATCATGAAAATCAGCGTCCTATCGCTAGACGCAAGAAGTAAGACGTAAGAAATTTGCATCCGTTCAAGTATTCGTCAATTGTAATTCAGTTGGTCTTAGTTTAGGAGTTTAGTTTACCTTCGGCGGTTTAGAGGTTTAGAAGCACTTAGAGAGAACAGAAAATTTTTAATTTTTAATTGATTAATCAGCGTCCCATTCCCTTCCGTGAAAATCCCGCAGCAATCCTTGTCATCCGTGTTCCATTGTTCAATCAGCGTACTATGGCTCATCATTTATTCTGTCTTCGTTTAGAGGTTTAGGGGTTCAAAGGGACAAAGGGATAATTGGATGATTGGATGATTGGATGATTGGATGGATGGATATCAGATAACAGCAAATTTTTAATTTTGACTTTCTAATTTTTAATTGTCAAATCCGTGAAAATCCCGCAACAATCCGTGTCATCCGTGTTCTATTATCCAATCAGCGTCCTATCGCATTCAACAAAAATGCTTGGCATACTCAAATTATTTAGAAAAACAAAATTTTAGCGCCTCAAACGA
>WFQV01000020.1 GCA_015486905.1 Melioribacteraceae bacterium
CTTTTGTAATAATTGAAATTGGGAAATTGGTTGCCGGTTTTGCCGAGTTAAGGATGATTGGATAATTGGATGAATGGATTGTCCGCCTTCCCCAGTATAATGTGGAATCGCAATGACGGCTCAATATCCAACCATCCAATCATCCAACCATCCATGCATGGTAGGAGGGAAAGGGTGAATAGGTTTGAAAAATGAACATCTTCAAAAGTTCTTAATAGTATCCTCAATCAAACCTCATTTTCCAAACTGTCCTTCAAGCGACCTTGAATTCTTTCATCGTCAGGTTCTATGTGTATTAAAACGTTTGCAATCGCGGGGATGGATTCTCTTAATTTCCTTTTTACTTTGTGAGCAATTTTGTGACCCTCACGGACGCTTATTTCGCCCTTTACTATTACATCCAAATCCACGTAATAATCAAATCCGGTTTTTCGGATTTTACATTTGTCCAAACCCACAACACCCTCTACTTCCATTGCATAATTACGGATGTCTTTTTCAATTTCTCCTTTCGGATTTGAATCCATTAACTCCTCTATTGAAGGTTTCATTATTCTTATCGCATTGTAAATAATAATAATCGCAGCAAAAATTGCCGCGTAGTCGTCCGCATTTTCGTAGCCTTTCCCGCCGATTAATGCAATTGAAATCCCGATGAAAGCCGCACCGGAAGTAAGCATATCCGCTTGGTGATGTTTGGCGTCGTTACGTACGGCGATGCTGTCAATTTCTTTCCCTACTCTCAGCGCATAGCGGGAGAGGAAATATTTTAATATTACAACTGTAACCAAAACGTAAAGAGTGTAAGGCTGCGGCGGTGCTTTTTCGTTGAGGAGATTAAATATTGCTTCGGAAAAAATAAATATTGCGGCAAGGGCAAGGACAACAGCGACAATACTTGCGGCAATAGGCTCTGCTTTGCCATGACCGTAAGGATGCTTCTCGTCCGGCGGTTCAACGGCTATTCGTAATCCTTGGAAAACAACGAAGGAAGAGAAAATGTCGGTTGTCGATTCTATTCCGTCGGCAATCAGTGCAAATGAGTTTCCAATTATTCCCGTAACTATTTTCACAGCTGCCAAAAGTGAATTAATGCTCAGCCCGATTATCGTAATTCGAAAGCCTTTTCTAATATTTTCTTTTAGAACCCTTCGCATTAATGTTTAATTTTCTTCAAATGTCATTGTAAATTCCGTTTGCTTGACGATTATTAAATTATTTTTTACACCACTATTATTCTTTCCGTTTTCTTAAAATGAAGAATATTCTTCTTTCGCTAAAAAGAAGTTCGGCGACAATCACGGCAAAGTAAAAGATGCCTAACCAGATAAATCCCTTCTCGTTATTCTGCCAAAGATAGATTATTAAAACAATCCAGGAAAGCAAGCTTAAAACGAACCCGGTAATCGGGTAGTAAGTTTTTATTCCGATTTGCTTTCTTAGTTTAATTGCCGAAAAATTAATGAAAATAAAAATCAAAAGGAAAGTAGAGCTTGCGAAAGAAGAAATCAAAGTGAGGTCGGCAATGTTTACAAAAACCAATGTCAGAAGGGAGATGACTGTTAAACTTACCCAGGGGATGTCTTTTGTCCTTTCCTTAAAAGAAAATATTTTGGGAAGGTCTTTGTCCTGTGCCATTACCATCCCAAGGCGTGCCGTACCGAAGAGCGTTGCGTTTATTGCCGAGGCGGTTGAAAGCAAAGCGCCTAAGCTGATTAAAACAAAGCCTGTCTTTCCCAAGAAAGGCTTGGCAGCTTCAGCCAAAGCATATTCTTTGTATTCGGCAATTTTATCCGGAGTTAAATTTCCTACTGCAACAAACGAAACCAGCAAGTAAACGGCAATTGTAATTATGATTGAAAGCATTATGCTCTTGGGAAGGTTTCTGCCGGGATTTTTCATTTCGTTTACGGTGTTGGGAATTAATTCAAATCCTTCGTAAGCGACGAAAATTAAAGCCGCTCCCATCAAAAGATTTGAAGCACTTTTATTAAAGACGGGCAGAACGTAATTTTCTTTCACAAAAAACAATCCCATTCCGGCAAAAAGGAAGAGGATAATTAACTTTGTCATTACAATTAAAATTTCCGTGTGCCCGGCTGCTTTGATGCCGTAAAGATTTATGCCGAGGAATAGAAGAATTACGAAACTTGCTAAAAAGTGCTGTATCGCAGATGAGTAAGAATTGCTTCCCGCCATTGCGGTTCCGTAAACACCGAAGGTGTAAGAGTAAAGTGCAAGCGTACCGATGTAGCCGACTAAGAGCAGCCAGCCGCCTATTGCCGCAACATTCGGATTTTTAACACTCTTTTCCATGTAAGTGAAACTGCCGCCGTCAGAGCGGAATTTTAATCCTAACTTGGAATAAGAATATCCTGTTAGCAGGGCGATGATACCGCCGATTAAAAATGCAACCGCCGCAGCGTGACCCGCCAAACCAACGGACAAACCGAGTACGGAAAATATTCCACCGCCAACCATTCCCCCCACTCCCATTGCAACTAATTCTTTTAAATCTAATTTCTCCGCTTGCCCTTTGTGATTAGGGTTCATTAGTCAACTCTCAAGTTTTTAATAAAAATTATTTTAGCAGTTCTTTAAGATTAGACGTATATTAATGTAAAAAACAATCCATTATTTAAGTAAAATTAATTTTTGAACCAAAGTTTTGACTCCGAAAGAACTTCTTAGAAAATAGACGCCGGAAGCCAAACCGTTTGCGTTAAAACGAATAAGATGGTTGCCGGGCAACATTTTGGAGTTTGTTAAAACAGTAACTCTCTGCCCAAGAGAATTGTAAACGGCAATATTAATTCTTGTGGGCATTGAAATGCTAAAACTTATTGTGGCTGTTGAACTTCCCGAGGAGGAGCTTTTACCGAAAGGATTGGGGTAGGGATTAAACAATTTAAAATTATTCGGTTGAATTGAATTATTTGCGACGGAGGAATTCCCACCGAAGTAGTTCACTACGCCGTCAATAATTCTGAAGAATACCGAATCGTCGGCTGTGGATTCGGGACCGAACGCGAAGTAAATTAACTTGCCGGTTTTAGATGAGGAGCCGAACTTGCCCGTGTAAGAGACTCCGGCGCCTTTACCGTTGTTGTACTTAAGACAAATCGAACTGCCACCGTTGGGTGAAATGACATCGGGATAATCTTCCGTGTAAGTCTGCCCGAAGTTGAAAGTAAGCCCGCCGAAGACAGTCCCTTCCTGACCGACCGCAACGTCCGTATTCGCATCATCTGCATTGTAAATTGCTTTGAAATAATTTTTGTAAAAGTCTATGTCCGCACTGCTTCCTCTGTGGTAAAGGTCCCAGCCTATTTCGCTACCGTTAACAAACAGCCTGCCTCCTTGCTCCAAATATTTTTTAATTAAAGCCTGCTCTGTGGAGTTAAAAGTTTCGTCAACGGTGCTTTCATCGCCGTCGTACCAAATAACACCGTAGTAATTTTCTAATTTTACTTCGCCTGAAATTACTTCCGAATTTTTTACACTTTCGAAACTTGAGTTTGTGTTGTTCAGAGCAAGTCCGTAAATCACAGCAAAGGGATTGCCGTCACCTTGCCAGCTTGCAGAACCGTAATCGCGGTTATAGCCGTCAACGATTAAATATTTCTTTTCTCCGTTTGAGCCTACGCCCGAAGGGTTAGACCAGTTGCTCTCCGCCAAATCGCCGTCCGAGCGGCTGACGGCCGAAATGCGAAAGAATGCTAAGTCGGGTGATTTTTCCAATGTGAAGGAATCTGTTTTTACCGTGTCCTCGTCTTCAATCAAATTCCAATCTTTCCCGTTTTGGGACCAGTAAATTCTGTAACCTACAACACCGGTAGTATCACAGCTCCAATGTAATTTGACTTTTTCTCCTATTTTCAGAACTTCCAAAAGTTTTACCGACTTCTCGGAATATTTGTTTGTCATTCCAATGTAATAACGCGGAGCGTAAGCGGTTAAATCCGAAGGTTTGTAAGACCAGTAAGAAACGTCCCAGTTTCTGCCGGAAGCTTCGACTATCCGCAAACTGCCGTCCGAGTTGTGGCGAACAAATAACCTTACGTGACCGATTTTGTGAACGGCATCGCCGGGTTTTAAATCATCCCAACTATTGTAAGTATGAGTAATGTCCGGCATGTATCTTGTCGATGCATGGTATGTAAGTCCCCAGCAGCGACTCACGAAGCCGGAGCAATCCACACCCACAGCATAACCTGAAACGCCGTGAGTGTCAATATCGCCTGCGAATTCGCCTTGTGCTAAGTCGTGATCAAAGCCCCAGACGGTGTTGAAGCCTCCCCATTTGTAGGGGATGCGGGCATTCCAACCAATCCTAAGCCAGGAAGGGGTTTTTACCGCGTCACCGTCACGAGCGGTAGCACCGTTGGGAGCCAGGTTTTGCGATGTGCAGTAATACTTGTGCTCTACGTATTCTTCGCCGGTTCGCAAAACTTTTGCACGTGTTGTTGAGGTCATTATTCTATTGTTTGCTTGAGGTTTTGTTACAATTTCTTCCCGGGTTGTGAAATAATCGTAATGAACAAATTTTTGTAAATAGTTCGGATATTGAACTATTTTTTGTGTTCGCTTTGTTAGTCCGCTCCATTCAACTAATGTCAATCCGTTTTTTTCGGTGATTAAATGGAATAGCTCACCCTCGGCGTTAATGGTAAACTCGTTGTCAAAGGTTAAATATTTTATTGTGGGAATAAGTAACTTGCTGAGGATTTCACCGGTTGGGCTCAGCACCCAAATTTCTCTTCTAATTTTTAAAGGAACTTGCGAGAGGAATTTTTCAACGGTAATGAAATAATTGCCCGATTTGTCTATTCCTATTAACCCTCCGTAAGCAAGGTCGCCCTTAAAATTGAAATTAAAATTTTTTGTCGTGCCTTCCCTTTTCACAATAATATTCAGTAAGGAAGAATTAACCCTGTTTATTTCGGCTCGGAAGTTTTGCTTAGAGGTGTAGGTGCCGTTGTCGTAATTTAAAATGCTTTCCGTAGCGGTGGAATAATCGGGGATGAATGAATTTCCGTTTTCTATTTTGCTGATTGCTTCACTACTACCGGTACTTTTAAGATTCGAATGTTTAACTGAGGAAATCTTTCTGCCCTGTAGGTCAAGGATGTCAAGGTTTTTCTCGGTAGCAAATACAACCAAATCTTTTGTAATTCCGAAATTTTTTAAACCGTAAATACCTGAGTTTGTAATTCGGGGTGTGATTCCGACTTCATCGTAACTTTTGGTAAAAAGAACTTTCATTTGTGGCTGTGCAAAATTTGAGACGCCGATTAAAAAAATAGCAACAGCCTTCAGTAGAGTTTTCTTCATTGTAAATCCTTCGAAATTTAGATTTGAAACTTAAGAATATTTATTCTCAAAGGGAAATTAAACCATTGTGAACTGCATCTCTTCGAATACTTTACTGCTGATTACAATACTTGGTTAAACAAGTGTCAAACAAAGAAATCAAATTCGGCGGTAGAGTGAACAGATAACAGTGATTGTTACTCGTTAATCGCCAGACGCGAGAAGTAAGACGTAAGAAGTTTGAGTCCGTTCGAGTACTCGTCAATTGTAATTTGTTCGTTCTTCGTTTAGGAGTTTAGTTCGCCTTCGGCGGTTTAGAAGTTTAGAAGCACATAGAGAGAACGGAAAATTTTTAATTCTTAATTCTTAATTCTTAATTGATTAATCTGCGTCCCATTCCCTTCTGCGAAAATCCCGCAACAATCCGTGTCATCCGTGTTCTATTAAATCTGCGTCCTATCACTCGTTAATCGCAAGACGCGAGAAGCTA
>WFQV01000021.1 GCA_015486905.1 Melioribacteraceae bacterium
GAAAAGAAGATGAACGCTTGGCAGATTTTATTTTGGCAAACAGCATTGAAACTTTTGTTGATTATTGGCTTTCACTGCCGTTGTTTAATTCACTCAAAAAATTACCCGTTGAAAAATTTCAAGAATTAAAAAATTGCAAATTACAAAATTCAAGAATAGGTCACGCTAACATTCTGAAAGAATTCTCTCAGGGTAAAATGCCTTACTTTTTTGACAAGCCCGAAGCACTTAATTTCCCAACGCTTTTAATTTCGGGTGAACTTGACAAAAAATACAAACTCCAAAATGAACGAGCGGCAAAGATTCTTCCCTACTCTACAAGTGTAGTAATTCCGAACGCCGGGCATAATGTTCATTTAGAAAAGCCTGAGGAATTTATTAATTTTACACACAAATTTTTAGAAAGTGTTTGGAAAGAAAAATGAAATTTAATTGGATAAAGGCAAAAGATTACGAAGACATAATTTACGAAAAGATGGACGGCATTGCAAAAATTACAATTAATCGTCCGGAAGTTCGTAATGCCTTCCGCCCCGAAACTGTAAACGAGATGTACGCAGCCTTCCTCGACGCGCGGGAAGACCCCTCCATTGGCGTTGTTCTACTTACGGGCAAAGGGCCTTCTAAGGACGGCAAGTATGCATTCTGCTCGGGCGGTGACCAGCGAATCCGCGGCGACAAAGGTTACGTAGGGAAAGACGGAGTACCGCGTCTGAACATTCTCGAAGTCCAAAAGTTAATCCGCAGTATGCCCAAACCTGTAATTGCACTTGTTGCAGGTTACGCGATAGGCGGCGGTCATGTACTCCACGTCGTGTGCGATTTAACTATCGCTGCCGACAACGCAATTTTCGGACAGACCGGACCAAAGGTAGGAAGTTTCGACGGGGGATTCGGCGCAAGCTACTTGGCGCGAATAGTCGGACAGAAAAAAGCGCGTGAAATCTGGTATCTCTGCCGCCAATACAATGCTCAAGAGGCTTTGGAAATGGGACTTGTAAATAAAGTTGTTCCCGTCGAAGACCTTGAAGCCGAAGGGGTTCAATGGGCAAAAGAAATTTTGGAAAAAAGTCCGCTCTCAATCCGACTGTTAAAATCGGCTTTTAATGCCGAGCTTGACGGTCAGGCGGGAATTCAGGAATTAGCAGGCAACGCTACTTTGCTTTACTATATGACCGACGAAGCACAGGAGGGAAAGAAGGCTTACAACGAAAAGCGCAAACCCGATTTTTCAAAATTTCCGAGAGTACCGTAAATGTCGAACTCCGCCTCGGCTCAAATGAATAAACTCGAAGCGTGGATTTTAGCAAGCCGTCCCAAAACACTTTTAGCGGCTTTTGTTCCCGTAGTAACCGGCACGGCAATTGCAATCTCAGACGGAATGTTTAACGCCTTAGCTGCGGTTGATGCTTTAATCTGCGCCCTGCTAATTCAAATAGGAACAAACTTCTCGAACGACTTATTCGACTATTTAGCCGGAACCGATTCCCCCGGCAGATTAGGCCCGAAAAGGGCACTGGCTGAAGGCTGGATCAGTGTGAAGGAAATGAAAATCGGAACGGCACTTACTTTTGGAATTACGTTCATACTCGGACTTTACCTCGTGTACTTAGGCGGCTGGGTTATACTTTTAATTGGAGTACTTTCAATCCTTGCCGGCATCGCTTACACTACGGGTCCAATCCCTCTTTCTTACAACGGATTGGGAGATATTTTTTCTTTCCTGTTCTTCGGACTAATTGGAACAATCGGAACATATTACGTTCAAAGTTTACGCATCTCCTCTTTGGCGGTTTTAAGCTCAATCCCTGTAGGAGCGCTGGTGACTAACATTTTAATCGTAAACAACTACCGCGACATTGACGAAGACAGGCTTGCGGGCAAAAAAACTTTGGCGGTTATTTTCGGTAAAAGATTTTCACGAATTCAATATTTAATTTTTTCAATCGTTTCTTACTTGATACCCGTCTTCGTTTTCTTCTTTTACAAACAAAGCTACTTCGTTTTCCTTCCGCTGTTGAGCATCCCGTTGGCAGTTAAATTAGTAAAAATGATTTACACTTTAGACGGGAAAGAGCTAAACAAAACATTGGAGCTTACGGCAAAACTCTCCGGAATTTACGGCATTCTGTTTGCAATCGGAATAGTTATTTAATAATGACGGAGACGAGAAATCTTATTAAAAGAATTAAAATATTTTAAATTCTCACTTAAGTTCAAGCATCCTTTCTCAACATCCAAAGAAAAATTCACCGAACGTTCCGGCTTTATTATTAAGATTAAAACGGACGAAGGCGAGGGCATGGGTGAGGCTTCCCCACTACCCGGTTTCAGCAAAGAAAA